>SHYO01000210.1 GCA_009692745.1 Chloroflexota bacterium | reverse complement strand
TTGCGTGGGTGCCCGCCCTTGCGTGGGTGCCCGCCCTTGCGTGGGTGCCTGCCCCTGTGTGGGTGCCCGCCCCTGCGTGGGTGCCTGCCCTTGTGCGGGTGCCCGCCCCTGCGTGGGTGCCCGCCCTTGCGTGGGTGCCCGCGAAATTTGACGGGAGGCGTCTTTTCTGGTATGATTAACAGGTCATGGTTAATCCACAGTGCGCCCCCATCGTCTAGGGGACCAGGACGCGGCCCTTTCAAGGCTGAAACAGGGGTTCGAATCTCCTTGGGGGCACTAAATCACCCCATCTACTCGGTAGATGGGGTGATTTTCTTTGCCTTGAGACGGCAGGTCAGAGCCGGAAATTTCCGGCTCTGGATTGATTTTTAGCGCATCCGCGCACCGGCAAAGGTGCGCCGCGGGTCCAGCGCATCCTGCAGGCCATCGGCGAAGTAATTCATGCCAATGACTACCAGGGTGATCGCCAGGCCGGGAAAGATGCCATAGGTAGCGGAGCGTGCCAGGTAACCTTGGGCCGCGCTAAGCATATTTCCCCAAGAAGGCGCCGGAGGCTGGCTGCCGAGCCCGAGGTAACTCAGGGAAGCTTCTACCAGGATGGCGGAAGGTGCCGCAATCGCCATTTGGACCATGAGCGGTGCAATACAATTGGGTAAGATGGTGCGTAACATGATGTGCCATTGAGAGCAGCCCAGAGCCATAGCCGCCTCGACAAAATCTTTGCCCTTAACGGAGAGGGTAAGGGCGCGCACCAAACGGGCAAAAACTGGCATATTAATGATAGCGATGGCCAGCACGGCGTTGGCCCATCCTGGTCCCAGGATGGTGACGATGCCAATGGCCAGGAAGATAGCCGGAAACGCGAGCAAGGTATCCCAGATACGCATGATGATGGCATCTACGGCCCCTCCGACATAGCCCGCCACCAGGCCGCTTAATACGCCCACCACGGCAGCAATCATCACGGCTAGCAGACCGGCCTGCAACGCAATGGGTGTGGCGGAGATTACCCGGCTGAAAATATCTCGTCCCAGTTCATCCGCGCCGAAGAAATACTTTGTCGATGGCGGCGCAAATTGGTCCCTGAGATGCAGCTCGACCGGATTGTAGGGCGCAATCCAGGGGCTAAAAATGGCAATCAGGATTACAAATGCCAGGAATGCCGTCCCCAATGCGCCTTTCGGATTTCTCAGCAGGCGCCGGAAAACGGCCAACCGCTCACTTTTGGCCAGCCGAGATCGTATACCTGGTTTTGCCGGTTCTACCTTGGCGAAGTCAACTTGGCTCAAAATATCCTCCTATGTCCCTCAGTTCTCATATTTGACCCGTGGATCAAGGTAACCGTAGGTCAGGTCGATGATAATATTGGTGACGAGGAAGATGATAACCACCAACATCATGGTCGCCTGGACGACGGGATAATCCCGGTTGAGGATGGAGTTAACCACCAGGCGGCCGATGCCGGGGTAAGCAAAGACTGACTCCGTGATGACTGCTCCACCCAACAGGCGGCCGAATTGAATACCGATGATCGTAATTACTGGGATCATGGCGTTCTTCAAGGCATGTTGATTGATAACGACACTCTCCTTCAGACCCTTAGCTCGGGCGGTGCGGACATAATCCGCCGATAAGACATCGATCATAGCCGATCTCAAAAAGCGCGAAAAGACCGCCACATTGGAAATGGCGATACTGATGACCGGCATAATCAAATAGCGTAAGGAGGCTAAGGGACTCTCTCCCGGACCCCCTGCGCCTGAAGGCGGCAGCCACCTCAGTTGGACGGCAAAGAGAATAATCATCAGTATGCCCAGCCAGAAAGGCGGGACGGCCAACGCCAGGGAGTTAAACCCCGTGATGACGGCATCTGTGCGCGAATCCTGCCGTACTGCTGAGAGGATGCCGCTAGGAAAACCCAATAGCAGTGAAATCAGCAAGGCTGAGAGGGAAAGGCGCAGCGTGTATGGGAAGGCTTGCGCTACCATGGTCGTGACCGGCCGGCGGGTGGCCTGGGAGGTGCCGAGTTTCAGTTTGGCTACATCGGAAAGCCAGATCAGATATCGCACGGGAATAGGTTTATCCAGCCCTAGCCTGGCCCGTTCCAGTTTCAGTTGTTCCGGCGTGGCTTCTGGACCTAACATCATAAATGCCGGGTCGCCAGGCGCCAGGGAAATGATCATAAAAATGACCAGGGAAGCTAAAAAGAGTGTGGGAATAAGTTGTAATAATCTGCGGATGAGGTATCTTTGCAACTATATTCTCCCTGGAGGACTGGCAGGATTTTTTCACAAAGAATACGCAGTCGGTGTTTATTTGGACCAAAAGATTCCCGTACTGCGCTCAGGCTCAGTGCGCAGTACGGGATAGATCAGCAGGGTGTGGCTAGACGCGTCCTATAGCTTCAGCGTGTCGATCATCATATTGCCGTTAAGATCCCAGTGAACCCCGGTAACGTTCTTGCTAAAGGCCCAGATGCGCGGGTTCGTCGCCACCGAAATCATGGGCTCTTCGTCTACCAGGATCTCATTGCAGCGCTGGTAGGTGGCCTTGCGCTTCTCGGGGTCCAATTCGGTGGCTCCCGCAGCCACCAGCTTTTCCAGCTCATCATTTTTCCACAGATATTTGTTGAGAGCACCCCCGCGGTAGTTGGTTTGGGTACTGAAGAAGGTGGCGGGGTCACGGGTAGTGCGGCCATTGAGCCACGGATGGAGGTCGTTACCCAGGAGTTTGGCGTCTGCGCCAATATCGTAGAACTTGGCAATCTCGACCTCGTTGACCGTCAGCTTCACCTTGATTTTCGCCAGGTCCTGCTGCCAGATCAGGCAGAATAGCTTCATCTGCGGCCAGTTCGGTGTGGTATTGATGGTCAACTCCAGGCTCTTGACCCCGGCGGCGTCCAATAATTTGCCGGCCTTGTCCAGGTCAAACTTGTGGGGCATCACCAGGTCCTGGCGATAAGCCAGCGAAGATGGGCTATAGAAGGCCGTCACGATAGGATCCGAAACACCGAAGAAGGCGGTAGGGACCATGCCCTCGCGGTTTAAGGAGTAAGAAAGCGCCTGGCGCACCTCTTTCTTGTCGAGGGGCGGCTTTTGCAAATTAACGATGATATTGAAGATACTGCCGGCGTAGGTGTTGCTATCGACCCGGTAATTGGCATCCTTTTTGAGGGGATCTACGTCCGACATGCTGGTAATCAGGATACCGGAAACGCCGCCTGATTGCAGGTTGGGCATCAGGGTTTCGGCCTTCTCCAGGCGCTTAAACAGATACTCGTTGATATACGGCTGGTCCTTAACAAAATAGGTGTCGTTCTTGGGGAAGCGGGCGTATTGGTTAGGTACCCACTCGGCCATCTTGAAGGGACCGGTGCCCACCGGCGGTTTCTTTAAGAAGAGCGCATCCTCCTTATTGTCGATGCGGATAGCATACCAATAGTCCAACACATCGGTAAAATAAGGGATCGGGTTGGAGAAGACGAAATCGATGGTGCTCTTATCTGTGGCTTTGACTTCTTTCACGGCCTTCGCCAAACCTGACATCTTTAGCACCGACGGATCTTTGAGCAAGACGTCATCGTGCATGTAGTTGAAGGTGTTAACAAAATCATCGGCGCTGAAATCTTTACCGTCGTGCCACTTGATATTGGGGCGTAGCTTGGCCCGTGCGCCCATGCCATCCTTGGCCACTTCCATGGATTCGGCCAGGTCATAGTTGATCTTGCCGTCCCCGTCTTTCCAGGTCAGGCGCGAGAAGACCGGGTTGTACATCTCGAAGTTCACCGCGCCGAAATTCCAGGGGTTGAAGTTGTTAAAATCTCCACCCTCGGCATAATTGAAGGTCCCGCCTGACTTGGCCGTCGGCGCCACGGTGGGTGCGGCGGCCGCCGGCGCTTTGGTGGGCGCGGCGCCAGCCGGAGCCTGTGTGGGTGTGGCTGCTGCGCCACAGGCCGTCGCCACGAGGCCGGTGCCGATGATGGCGGAAATGCGCAGGAACTGCCGGCGAGAAAGTGCTTTATCCTTATCACCAATCATTTTGTTGCTCCTCCTTTTGAGCTTTCTGTGGTTTTTAACCCATCGTTGGATCAATACCATTAACTACAGTAGGGTCGATCCATCCTGGTAACAGAAAAATCCGTAACAAAAATCTGCTGTAGCGAGTTTAGGTTGAAGTTAGCCGTAATATCGGAACGGCGGCGGCTCTATGGATTTGGCAAGCTTGACGTTCGCGTGACGAAATGGTGAATAACTGTGACCGATCATATTAGACTATACTACGGGTGCGAAGCTTTGTCAAGAAAATGTCAAATTAGTTATTTCCGTTTCTGCTGCCACTCCTTGACCATATCCATGGTCAGACCGGGGGTGTGGTAGAAGGCAAAGATGTCGGCTTCGTTGTTGCGAATCTGTCCGGCGCGCTCAAGTACGTCGGCCGCTTTATCGTTGGGTATGCGCACGATGCCATCGGTATCACCGAAAAGTAAATCACCCTGACGCACCCACATGCGCCCGATAATAATTGGTTGGCCCTGCCTGACCAACTGGAAAGGGCCATGTCCGGGGACCAGACCGCCGCCAAACATGGGGAGGCCAACCCGCCGAATGCCGTCTATATCCCGCACGGTGCCATCTACGATGGCGCCCGTGCAGCCGAAAGCCTTGTGCAACGTAGCCATGCCATCGCCAAAGCTGGCGCCCCGACCCACCTGCTTGTCCACATCTTTCATACAGGCGATTTTGGGTCCGGGCATGGCGTACAGGGCCTCATAATAATCATTCCAGGGGATGGCTGGAGCGTGCGGGTCCAGCGGTGTGACTTCCGAGGTCACCGCATACCCGATAATCCGGCCTAAGTCAGGCAATAAATAGCGCACCTCCGGCCCGGTATAGCACTGGTAATCCTCATTGTGCTTGTTGAGCACGGCGACCACGGCATTAAAGACGGTGGGACCGTCAAAGTCCAATAAACCTTTTAATACTTCTGCCGATACCTGTTGCATTTTCCCCCCTTAGCTGAGAATATTTTGGAGTTGTTGTTTGTATTCTGTTGCGGTAGCTTCAATTCCACTGCGCATTGCATTGAACGGCGAGGTTATGGAGAACATGCGGATGCCCATCTCATAATAGAACTTGACCTCGTTGGGGCGACAGACAATGCCCGTCGCTAATTGGTGCCTGCGGGCTACGTCAATCACCTTGCGAAATTGGGCCAAGTTGGGCTCGCTACCCACTTCGCCCGGCGTGCCCACGGAGATGGACATATCCATCGGCCCGATAAAGAGCACATCTACACCCGGCACCGTAGCAATGCCTTCCAGGTTTTCCACCGCCTTGACGCTCTCTACCTGCAGTACTACCATCGATTCCCGGTTGGAGATTTCGATGCCCTGCGCGATGCTCTCCACCTTGGCATAGCTGAGATAGGCAGGGCTGCCCATACCGCGGCTGCCCATGGGCGGGAACTTGGACCATTGCACCGCCTGTTCCGCCTGCTCCCGGGTTTCCACCCGCGGCACCATGATCGCTAAGGTGCCCGTATCCAGGGAGCGCGCCACCCAATGGTATTCCAGGCTGGGTATGCGCGCTACGCTGCAAAGCCCCAAGACGTCTGCTACCGTTACGATGGGCCGCAGCTCGGAGATCTCAATAGCGCCGTGTTCCATATCGATAAACAGCCAGTCCACCCCGGCGGTTGCCAGCAGTCGCAAAACGGCCACATCTACGGGACTTGACAAGCCGACACCGAAGACCGGCCGGTCATTCTGCAAAGCATGTTTTACTCTGTTAGTTAACATAATGATTCACCTTTCAGATGGGATTGCATCAAGTAGCGATAAGCGGCCAGCGCGTAGATTTTGGTGGCAGCCACAATCGCTTCAAGGTTGATAAACTCGTTCGGTCCATGGCAAGGGGGGAGGAGACCGGGACCAAAGCTGGGGATCGTCGGAATGCCGGCAATGCCCTGGAAGGCCCGCGCGTCGGTGCCGCCGGGGAAGCAGCTCAGTGGCGGGATGGTCCCCAGTATCTCCCCGGCAGTGGACTGCAAGATCTTGACTAGCGGCTCATCCGGGCTGACTTCAGTAGCGGCCACAAAAGTCCGGCCGGGCACAAATTCCAGCTCGACCTTTAGCTCGGGGTCCTCGGCGCGCAGCCGGTCCAGGAAAGTATTGATGTCGGCCTGAATCTCCTCGAAGGACATGCCGGGAAGCAAACGCACATCGCTGGCAAATTCGGCATACCCCGGAAAGACGCCAAATTGCACGCCCCCTTTCATGGTGACGCCGGGGTTGACGGTAGGGCCGGTGGGGCAGAGAGGGTGGGGCTGGTAGCGGAATTTCAGCTCGCGCGAGGCGCGCCATAGGACCCAGCCCAGCTTGGCGCTGGCGTTGATGCTGGGGAAGCGGTCGGAGATACTGGAGTGCATCTGTGTGCCATAGACTTTGATGCGAAAACAGGTTACGCCGCGTGAGATCAGGTGCAGATACTCAAAATCTCGCGTCAGCCCGGAGGGCTCGACGATTAGGGCCACATCTGCGTCCACCAGCCGGTTTTGCGCCAGGTAGTTGGCGCCAAAGGTGGAGCCATTCTCTTCATCGGAGGTAAATACCAACTGCAACCGTCCTTGCAGTGGCGCGCCCGTAGCCGCCAGCGCAAAAGTGGCGTATAAGATAGCGGCATCGGGCCCCTTCATATCGCTGGTACCCAGTCCATACAGATTACCCTGCCTGGCGGTGGGTTGGAAGGGGTCGGTCAGCCACTGGGAAGCGGCTTCCCCCACGGGCTTGGTATCGGTATGGCCGGAATACATCAAGCGTCGCCCGGCGGATTGTCCCTGCAGGGTACAGACCAGGTTGGGCCGCTCCGGCTTGGCGGCATACAGCACCGGCGCCGGCAGGCCGAACTTTTCC
>SHYO01000025.1 GCA_009692745.1 Chloroflexota bacterium | reverse complement strand
CTCTAGCCCGCATTATGAGCCAATAATGTTAAAGTGCTTACCATGCTGCTGCGGAGTTGGTTTGTCAAACTGCTACCCCGTCACAAACGTCAATTACGCAGTCTCACTATGCCTGGTAAAGTATATCCCGGTCAATGACAGCATAGCCAGGTGAATTCGCCAGCAAAGTCTTGTCAAGACTTTGCTGGCGAATTCAAGATATCTGTTTTTAGAGCCGAAAACCCTCGAAAATCGGAGTGGGGAACGTCCCCACTAAGCGTGACATCCGGCGAAATCCGGTGCCCTATCTACGGAAAACGGGATTCGCCAGCAAAGTCTTGACAAAGGGGTCAGTTATATTGACCGGTAGGCCGGGATTAGCAGTAAGTATTGGAAATGTGATACCAGTGGCACTTCTGAAATCATTTATATTGTTTGTCCATCCCGCTACAGATACTCCTTTAACTTCAACAGAGGAGTTGGATCCCTGAATGGGGGGTAGAGCAAATATCGCCAGCCCCGGCGGACGTGCGTCTGGAAGATCCGCAACGCCCCCATATTCCTGGTAGAATCTTTCCACTACTGGACCCATCATCCTCGAGTAAGGACACCCCTGGAGTTGGCGATCAGATGGGCACTTTCACCACCTTAGTGACCGGCATTTGTGTCGTAGTACAGGAATAATTAATTCCGGCTCTACCGTTTTCAACGAGAAACAGGGTCAAACGCCACTAAAACATGCAAACAAATCGACGTTAGATCGTCAATTTCCCGCTATTTGCGGTAGAGCCTTAATTCCTGACCCACCACGATCAAATTAGGATCAGCCAAATGGTTAATATCGACAATATCTTGTAGTGAGACGCCATACTTTTGAGAAATAATATATAGAGTGTCGCCCGACTTCACAACGTAAGTGATGTAAGCAGCCGTTGCAGTAGCTTGTACAGGCGGTAGTATGACACGGGTAGGTGTTGCAAGCGGTAGTATGACACGGGTGTTCGTGGCTGCTTCTGTCATTGTAGGTGCTACAGGCGGTAGTATGACACGGGTGTTTGTAGCTGCTGTTGTCGGTGGCATAGGTACCGGGACCGTAGGTATCGGTGGCTGTAATATGACACGGGTGTTTGTAGCTGCTGTTGTCGGTGGCATAGGTACCGGGACCGTAGGTATCGGTGGCTGTAATATGACACGGGTGTTCGTGGCTGCTGCTGTCATTGTAGGTGCTACAGGCGGTAGTATGACACGGGTGTTTGTAGCTGCTGTTGTCGGTGGCATAGGTACCGGGACCGTAGGTATCGGTGGCTGTAATATGACACAGGTGTTTGTAGCTGCTGTTGTCGGTGGCATAGGTACCGGGACCGTAGGTATCGGTGGCTGTAATATGACACGGGTGTTTGTAGCTGCTGCTGTCGGTTGCATAGGTGTCGCTGTAGGTGGCACAGTTGGTATTATAGTACGTGTGGGTGCAGATGGAGATGTAGGTATCGGCGAGGGGGATGGCATGCAAGCACTATTAAATATCACAATCACGGCGAAAAGACCGACGGTGCCGAATAAGGTAATCTTCGAATCCATGAAGGCCTCCCGTTAGCTTGTAAATTGTCCCCAGTAAGTGTTGTGCTTAGGGTGGAGTCGCTGTTTTGAGTTCTGACTCAATATACTTTAACCGAGTCTCTACACGTCGTTGCAAATCTTTATCTTCTATGGCACTAGCAATACCAATACTCTTGCGGTAAAAATCCGCAGCTAGTTGATAATTTTGAGTCCATAGATCATGAACAACACCTAGACCAAAATAAGCCTGAGCAGCGAGCGCTCTCAATTGGTCATTCCCTTGTTCATAATCATTGGTCACTTGTTGAAACTGGCTCTCTGCTTTACTAAACAGCTCGGGTTGACCCCCTTGAGCTTTAACTAGATAAGCATTCCCTAAGCTGTAGTGAATTTTAGCTTCCGTATAGGCTGTCATAGGCTTAACTTTAGCATTACTGGCCTTCTCATATTCTATTATAGCATGATCTAGTTTTGTCTCACCTTGTTGACCAGAGCGCTCATATTCCCTTAGGTAAACATTACCAAGGCCAAGGTATGCGCGTGCGTACTCAGGATTCAAACCTGTTGCTTTACTATAAGCCTCAAACGCCTGGGCCAAATCGTTATTCCGATCTCGCAGATAATAGGCTGTTCCCAAGAACAGGTAGAGAACCTCCTTACCCTCCTCATCTTTCCACCCTTCCACCACTTTTGCCCTACTAAACCAGGTTACAGCATTATCACGGTCTCCATCATTAAGAAATATTAAGCCGATGGTGAACAAGACTAGAGCTTCAGTACGCGCGGTTAACGTGGGTCCAATGCTACCTACGGTAATGGAGCCTATTGTTATCGGGGTTCCCAATTGAGTAGATCCGATGAGTTCTTCGGCACCTTTGAGATTAGTAATATAAAACTCAGGCACAAAGGTACTTTTTCCCTCACGTGTCTGAAGGTTTCCATACACAACTAGGTGAGCATTATCCTTCAGGGCAATGGCTTGCACAGCCTGTCTTCTCTGGTCAGTAGTTGCCCCTTGCACAAGATTTGTTGTTAGGCGCATCTCGACAATTCCCTTGATGCGTGGGATTGCTTCAAGTTCATTCTGAAGATTGGCAAGTATGGATTCACGCACGACGTCTCCCTTTTCCCAAAATGATATGTTTCCCCGATCATCAATTTCGCCAAATTTTGTGAGAGCAATATTGAAATCACTCCTCATGGGTTTCGGAGGGGTGATTTCAATATAGAAAAAGAGTGCCATGGCAGCTATGACTACAATTAGTATGTATGTGGTGAAGGATGGAAGAATAATTACCTTTCTCCTGGTAAAAAGCTGTCCATCAAGCAAGCGCATAAAGAGCACCGGCACGCCCCAATCCCATTGGTCTCGGATCTGGGCGCGAGCCTCATTCACAGCCAGGTCTACTGCCCCATGAGCCACCAAGCGAGTATAGAATTGGCTGGTGAAAGTGCTGGCTGTGACCATGCCTACACGGTCTGACATGGCGACCACGGCGTGGACGCCTCCACCCTCCACCAACGCTGGTCCTAAGGGGACAAAGGCGTCATGCCGCCCGCCTGCTGCTGTCTCGCAGGCTGCCAGGAAGCAGAGCAAAGGCTTCTGCGCCAAGGCGGTGAAGGCACTGACCAAGTCAGACTTTTCTACCGGTTTCACATCGCCAGATTCACTTTCCAGATAGAGGACTGTGCCACCCGGCGTGATAGCCCCGTGGCACAGGAAGTGGACGATATGATAGCCCTGGGCGAGTTGCGGGCGGATCTGTTCTAAAGTAGGCGGAGTAGTGCTGCCGGTCTCCAGGTAGGTGATTCGCACGCTGGGCAGGCCGTCCAACGTGCGATGCAACCTCTGGCGCTGTTCTAAGGGAATGGGCACCAGGTTATAGGGATTCTGTTCAGGGGGCGAGGCGATGATGGCTAGGACCTTCAGCGGCCTGGCGGTCTCGGGTTCGGCCCGCTTAAAGTCCTTTATGAACACGTGTCGTGAAAAAGGCGTGTCGGCAGTCACCCCCAGGGGATACCACCCCCCACTGAAGGGATGAAAGATGCGTTCCCAATGGAGGGCGTGCAGTTCGTCGGGGTCCAGGCGGATACGGATGCGCAGGCCTTGTTTTCGGGCCTGGAAGGCGGCCTGGGTCTCCCGGTAAGCGGGGCCAAGGGCGCTATCTGCAAAGAGGCCCTGGCCAAGGGCGAGGCCGTAGGCCTGGGGATCTGCTGCTATGGTAAGGAGGTGGGCCGGGTCCAGCCTGGCGGCCACGCGCTCGAAGTCCCGCCAGCCAGGTACGCTCAGCTCTACAGGGTACTCGTCCGGCGTGACAGAGGCGAAGATGCGGATATCTACAGGTTGGTAGGCTATGCGTGGATCAAAAGACTTATTAGGCATTTACCTCCTCTTTGGATTGATCTCACGCTGTTTGACTATGATCCTATTGTACCTCCTTCTCTCCCACTGTCCAGACCATCACCCGCTTGCCGCGCTCTCTCAATCTGCCTGCCAGAGTGAGGGTCATTTGGCGGAGTTTCCCGTTATCGCCCGGGAGAACCAGGAGCCAGGCATCTCGCGGCAAGGCTTGGGCTACCTCCTGCCAGGCGCCTTGGCGCCAGAAATACGCGGCCGGAAAGATTTCGATGGGGTGGATGGTGCGCTGGCGCTTCATACATCCACCTCCCCCCCGGCGCGCCGCACCGCCCGCTCCAGGCCCCCGGCGCTGGGCCGGGTGTAGATCCTGGTCGTATCCAGGCTCTCATGGCCCAGGTTTGGGGGTCAGTTATAGTCTACCGTCTTCCCGCTCCACAATCACAGTTTCATACTGATCCACCCCTTGCTAGAGATTATACCACACACTCCAACCAGATCACGACCTTCTGCCCCTTGCACCAGGGCCAGCGCCTCTCATTTGAGGCCAGGAAATGGCGATTCATTATGCCTGTGCCATGCGAAGGTTAAGACAGAGGCAATTGCTATGTATCTGAAACTGGCGGCCGATAATATGCTGCTGTAGTAAATGGTTGCCTCATCTCGCCAGCAGTTGCCTAATCCAGGATAAAAATGAGGCAACCGCAGCAGAGCCGAGAGCTACCGGAGAGCAGGAAAAAGGGTGATTTCGTGCGAGGCTTGCCCAGGACAGGGCTTAATCATAGGGGTATATCCCCGCCGGCTGCCTGGTTGCCTGATTTTCCCAATAACACCCTTTTCACGTGAGATCTCCGCGCACCCCTCTTTTTACCGTAGAAAAAGGGGAGAGAAATGCCTCCAGAGATAGGGTGTGCTACTCGAAAAATGAGGCAACCAGGCAACCGTAACAATATGACAGACTTGGAGCGGGAGAAGACATTTATCCGTCTTAACTTTTTCCACTGCAACCCTCCGACCTCTGCGTTATGTGCATATAGGCTTCCCAGATGACACCATCATCGAGAGCCTCAACGGGATGCGCCAGAATTCAGCTATGGCTTCTTCCTCGCGCATCTGCGGGATAGCCCTTTAGTAGACCATCCGGCGCAGCGTGGCAGTCACCTCAAAAGCCAACAGGAAGGGTACGATCAGGGTGGCATCCTGCGCTAACCAGGTGACTAACGGCTTTCCGCCACAGTGCTGAAGCGATCAGCTACCAGGTACGCAGGATAAAGTTGGCATCAACGCAGACCAAGGATTTCATCCTCTCGTTCATCACGCATCTGCTCCAGGATGGTATCTACGTCGATTGGCTCTCCCTGGCGGTCTGCTAGAATCCTGGCGTGCAGTGAACGCAAGTCAGTGATGAGATCGGCCCCCTTGGTTTTACGCACCGGTATTTCCAACGGGTCTGCTTTCAGCATATCATCCTTCAGCAACTGTTGCTTGATGGCCTCCAGACAATATTCCGTCACGGCCATCTGGCGTTTGGCAGCCGCCAACTCAATGCGCCGTTTGGTTTCTGGATCGATATAGACTTGAATACGCTTTCTCCCCATAGATATACCTCCGACATCAAATATACCATTTTGCCAATCCTTTCAATAGGAAAACAGCGTGAAAGTTTGGAAGGCACTGCTAGGAGACAAAAGCAAAGTTGAAGCTAATAAGCCTTAAACAGTATAATATCCCCCATGCCGCATACCGTCCGCATTGACCTGAGTGCAAAAGTAGAACAGTGGAGTAAAAACACCGCCGTAGTGTTCTCCGATGGTATCACAGGTTCTTTCCTGATAAACAGTAGGACGAAACGAGAAGTCAGGGAGTGGCTTAAAGTCCGATACCCCAATCGCAAACCGGCGTTTTATCTATACCTTTTATTCGCCCTTCTGATCTACCTCCTCGTTCGCCCCCATTTAGAGGAAATCGAGTACATCATCATTGACAAAGACTATCCAGGAGAGGAAAGTGAAAAGGAGATCAAAAGCTGGTTATTGCACTTTTTGCACCGAGAGAACCCAGCATTGCGGGGAAGCTTCATTAGCTTCCAGGAGGTCAGAGGGTCAGGTGCTGATCGTTTAGCCAGGAGTATTTTTGAGAAAGGAGAGGCAGAGCGGCGTATCGCCTTGAGTGAGATTCAGGCAGTCTGGGGCAAAAAGAAATGATCGGGGTTCCCAGAAGGACATATATCAAGGAGCTTACTGACGCGAAGTCAATAGCGCACTCGACCACCCGATCTTCAGAAGGAACTTTATCACAAAAATGCCTGTTTGTCAATTATCGATTAAGATGATGGTTTCACAGCGCCAGATCCTCAGGCGTAAGACCACGCGATTTATATCCAATGAATGTATACCCTGGTAAAGATGAGAAAAGCATGCCCAAACCGGTAGCTGCCAGTGATGCTTTGGTGTACCTGGCTGCTGCAGATCTCAGGAAAGCAGTGGTGCCAGGTCCCGGTTTCGCGGCTGAACAAGCAGGCCGAGCGTGCCCGTGGCTGCTGAATGCTGTAGATGAAGAGGCTGCGGACAGGTGGACCTTCACCTACGCGTCCGGGACGGAGCTGAAAGCGGTTTTGCGGGTGCAACTGGCCCCGACTTATGGTGTGGCGACCAGCCAGGTGTCTCTCACCAATCTTTCCACCAAGCCATCGCAGCCGTTTTCGCGACTCTCCGCTCTTTCCCTGAAACTTGTCGATTTGCCAGGTCCGGCGCGCATTATGAGCTGCGCTGGCGGTGGGTACTCCGATGCCGTTGGCTATCCCGGCAGGGATGCCTATTGGACCCGCTGGGATATGCCGCTGCCCAACCATGGCGTGACCCTCTCTTCCGGCCCGGAGGATGGCCTGTCGTCGAGACAGGACTTGCCCATCGTGATGGTCGCCGCCGGGCCGGCTTGGGACGCGCCGGGGTTGTTTTTTGGCATGGAGTGGTCCGGCACGTGGCAGGCGAAGCTGCGTGCTCCCGGACAACATCGCCGGGACGGCGGGGATCCCCAGAACCGCAGAGAATATCCTCCGGGCCTGGAAATCGACATCGGTCCGATAGTCACCGGCCTGGTGCTCGAGCCGGGAGAAACCTTTGAGCTTCCCACCATACATCTAGGATTTTTTGAGGGCGGCTTCGAGGTGGGCAGCAACGCCTTACGGCGTTACATCACCGCGCGCATAACGCCCAAGCGCAGCGATGCCCCGATAGCGCTACCGGTCGTGTGCGTACAGTGGCCCGGCATCCGCTCTTACACCGAAGCAGACATCTATCGCCAGGCTGACGCAGCGGCGGAGCTAGGCGCGGAGTTTTTCGTTTTCGATTCGGAGTGGTTCGGCCCGCATCCGGCCGCCATCGGCAACTGGGAACCGGACCTTGCCAGAATGCCGCACGGTGTGGCGGCCCTTTCCGCGCACGTCCGCTCCAGGGGTATGGGATTCGGCCTCTTCTTCGATGGGGAGTGCGCCGCCGAAAATACCAAACTCCTCCGCCAACATCCCGAGTTCTTCTATCCGGGAGATACCGGCCCGTGGATGCCGCCCGGCTCTCGCCTGCTCAACTATGGGCTGCCGCAGGCCGCGGAGTACATGATCCAGTTGGTCAGTGACCTGATTGACCGGTATACCTTGGCCTACCTCCACTGGGAGATGGATGTCGCGCCAGGGCCGGTCTGGCAGCGCGAGGATCCGACAGGTAAGCGCCAATTCGCCCATTACCAGGGGCTTTACCGGGTCTGGCAGGCATTGCTTACCAGGCACCCCGGCCTGACGATGCAGTTCGGCCGCGTCGCTGGGCATCGCCTGGACCTGGGCACCATGAAATACACCCCTCGTTATATGAGTCCTGAATACGGTGGGCTGGCCTTAGCGTGGAGAGAAAACAACCGATAACCACACGCGCCGCATAGCACCTGTGCAGGAACTCAGCAATGGCCGCTTCCAGGTCGTGTGAGTGTCCAGACGCTGCTGCGGCCATCGCTTGGTCCATCATCAGCGCTTCAGTACCCGGTTGACAGCCTCGGGATCAAACGCCTGCGGGTCGAACCCATCACCGATCCATTCCAGCATCTCCTCGTGTTCAGGGTGCTCCGGATTGCGGATCGCCTCAAGGAACTCGGGATAGCTCCAGATCCCGCCGACATCCTCTGGTGGGCAGGCGCGCTTGCCCGTCAGGCAGATCGGGTAGTGAACACCAGGCTCGGGCGCCAGGATCTTCTCGACCACGATCTGGTGCTCCCAGCTATCACCGAAATCATATTCGTAGACAAAGCGATCCTTGACCGCAGAGACGATCTGCTCAAGTTTCACCCGGCGCTCGTTTTTGATATCCTCACCCCAATCCGAGTCGGGCGTCCCGTAATAGACGCCGCCCACGTCGAACTGGTGGAGGTGAGAATCGGTCCAGCCCATGACGATCTGGAGAATCATGTGGCATTTGGCCAGCGTCGTACTGCCTCGCACCTGAATTCGACGCCAGATCGGGGGCTTGCTTCCTTTCAGGGTAACCTTCAGTTGGTAGATAAGACTGTCATCGGTTTTCTTTGTTGGCATCCTAATCCTCCGCCAGCTCCGTCCTCAAAGCTGGACTATTCCGCTTTGTATTAAAATTGATGTGCTTCCTATCTGCCAGGGCGCTACCACCCCAGCTTGCGCCTCAACCGCTGGTAAACCTCATCATCATTCCGCTTGCCCACGAGTAGGACAGTAACGAAGTGAGTCTCTTCGTCCACATGGTAATAGATGCGGTACTCACCCGAATCTACCTGGCAGCCCTCTCGAATCTTTTTCCCATCTGATGGATACGGATTACTGGCAAGCGCCAGAATTTTAATCAGGATCTGGCGAGCGATTTTCGCCGGATATCGCTTAACATCATCCAACTCATCAAGGACGTCCAGGTCAACCACAACAGCATAAGGACGCATTCCAGGTTACTCTAGCCTTTCTCCGTGTAGTTTTTCATACCGGTTGAGGAGTTCCTCCATCGGGACCGGGTCCCGCTGTGCGGCTAGTTCCTTAGCCATGCGCAAGATCTCATTATCGCGCTCGTCTTCCAACTGCTCCAGGCGCCGCAGCTCCTCAATACTGATAACCGCAGCTACTGGAGTGCCCCGACGCTCGATAATGAACCTATCGCCGGCATAAAGTACCCTATTGAGGATATCTCCGATCTGGTCGCGCAAAGCCATTGCGCTGATCGTGATTGGGCTCATCGTTTGTTACTCCTCGTTTCGATTTTCTGCGCTTCGTGTGCGTGTTGTGCGTCTGTGTTTCGGCTGGCTGTGTTTCAGTTATGTGCGTTTCTTGTGTGGCGCTATTATGGCAGTTGCCTTAATAAGGGTAATTATAGCATATATGGAGAAAGGTACAAATGGTGCGCTGTCGCACTGCTGCCCGGGTATCAGAGCACGAACAATCAGATTGGCGTCAACGCAAACCGGTGAGTTCATAGTCCCGTTCCTCGCGGAGTTGGTCGATCACGGCATCAATTTCCACGGGTTTGCCCCCCCGGTAGGCCAGGATGTCTGCGTGCAAAGCCTCAAGCTCCGCGATGAGGTCGGTATCCTTGGTTTTTTTCACGGGAATCTCAATCTGTTCCGCCTCCAGTATATCATCTTCCAACAGTTGCTGCTTAATAGCCTCCAGACAATATTCCGTCACCGCTATCTCGCGTTTGGCCGCAGCTAATTCGATGCGCCGTTTGGTCTCTGGATCGGCATAAACTTGGATACGGGTTTTTCCCATAGATGCACCTCCGTAGAGCAAGCATAGTGTTTTGACACTAAAGTGTCAAGATGGCGTATAGTTCGACTGGTCCTCTTGACCTGAGCAAATTTTCGACTAAGATATTTTCAATGATGCAACTGGTGTCATGAATGGATGACCTATCCCCACTAATTTGTTTGGGTCATCACACAGAAATGTGAGGTTATGCCTGCTTAAATGGGTGAAATTAGTGTCACAAAAGAGCAAGCACTCAACCGAGCGGCCTTCGATCGATGGCAAGGGTTCTGCGGTTCCCGCAAGGGTTTAACCTTGATGTTCTTGTGGGCTGTGGCCGAAGCCATTGTATGGCCTATCATCCCGGATGCTCTCCTGTTTCCCGTAGCAATAGGAGGGCGGCGCAGGTATTGGAAAATCCTGGGTGCGGCGGTGTTAGGCTCTGCGCTCGGGGGAATCGCCATCTACCTGTTCGCCTATTTCATGCCGGGTGCTGTGGAGTCCATCCTGCCCCGGCTGCCGTGCGAGAGTACTCGCCTGGTGCAAGACTTTATGATACAAAGAGCCAAGACGGCCCTGGCCCAGCAAGGGGTCATGGCTTTCTGGACCCAACCCTGGAGCGGCGTTTCTTACAAGGTCTATGCGCTGGAGGGCGCCGCGCGGCGTTTTGACCCTGCGGCAGCCCTTTGCCTTTCGATTTTGGCTAGAAGTTTAAGGATGTTCGTCACCTCTGTGTGTGGCCTGTTCGATCCCAATCACCTTTACCGCTTGGCCTCCGGAGTGGAGCCACGTTGGGCCAGCAAGGCCGCTTCTACCCGATTCCGCACCTGGAGTTTTTGCAAGATATTCGTCATGTGATGCTTGATCGTTTTCTCGCTGAGGAAAAGCTGCTGGCCGATCTCCTTATTGCTCTGGCCGGCGGCCACCAGCTCCAGGATCTGCCGTTCCCGCTCGGTCAAATCGTCCAATAGGCTGGCCGGTGGGCGCGATCCAGCGGCCGGGTTGGTCATCTCAAAGAGCAAACTGGCCGCCAGGATGGGTGTGACGTATCCATCGCCCGTATAGACGTCCCGTAGAATACGCACCAGCTCGCGGGATGAGACGCCTTTCAGGATATAGGCCCGCGCCCCGGCCCTAAGCGCCGCTGTGACATCTTCCTCCGCTTCAGATACAGTCAGCATCACAATGCGGGTGACGGGGCAAGCGGTGGCAATGGCCCGGGCGGCATTGATGCCGCCGCCAGGCATGGTGATATCCAGCAGGATGAGATCAGGCAGCAGATCCTGGGCCAGGCGGATAGCCTCATCCGCTCTGGACCCTTCTCCCACCACCTCGATATCCGCCTCAGCCTGGAGCGTATGAACTACCCCCTCACGGAAGAGCGGATGATCATCTACAATCACTATCTGGATTTTATCGCTCACAGGTTCCCTCCCGTGGCTTGCAGTGACATGCGGGCCATGACCTTTGTGCCCTGGCCCGGCTGGCTCTCAATGTGAAATCGTCCTCCCAGGCTTTCGACCCGTTCGTGCATTCCTATAATCCCCAAGTGGTTATCCCAACCCACCACGCTCTGTGTCTCAAATCCCGGCCCCTGGTCTGCCTCGCCGGATACGCGGGCTTTTTGATCCATTCCACCTCCGTGCCGGTAGCTATTGTTCAAGGCCTCCTGGATCACCCGATAAATGGTGATTTTGATCGGCAAGGGGGCTTGCTCCGGTAGGTCATCCAGGCTAACTGTGACCTTGCTGCCGGTACGTCGTTCGTGGGCTCGTACAGCGCGCACCACCGTTTCAGCCAGGGTTAGATTGTCCAGTTCCGGCAAGCCCAGCCCGGCGGAAATCGCCCGCAGCTCCTACATGGCATGGCCCAAGGAGGACCGGATGATATCTAGCTCCCCTTCCGGCTGGGGTCCATCTCCATTGGATCTGCCGCCGTTACTCCAGTGAGCGCTGGCGTGGTCTAACCGTAGCAGGGCCAGGCTGAGGTCCTGGGCCGGTCCATCGTGCAGCTCGGCGCTGATGCGGCGTAGGAAGCGTTCGTTAAGGTCTACGGCGCGAGCGGCAGCTCCCTGGACACGCCAATGTAGGAGATCATTCTGAGCCAGGAGTTCGGTGAGCCGTGCCACTTGGGCGCTGAGCTCCGTCTGCTGCCGGGTGATCGTATTGCTGGCGCGGCGCACGAACCCGATCAGCAACAGATACATCACCAATGTGGCACCACCTACCACCAGCCAACTCCGGCGCTGGGCTACAGTAATCTCCTGCTCAAGATCCTCAACCCTTAGGTAGAATTCAGCTACCGCGATGATCCGGCCGGTCCCTTCTAAACGCACCGGGCTGTACATCTCCAACAACCGGGATTGGCCCGCTCGCTCCAGCACATTCTCCTCATCCTTCAAATTGCTGATCCGCGCTGCCACGTTGCCGCCCCAAGCCTGCGCCAGACCGCCCTGCACCGCGTATACCTGGCCAACACTTTCCGGGTCCTTGGAGTAGACGATCCGGCCGTGGGGGTCCCAGACTTTGAACGCGCCGAGTTGTTGGCCGAAGGCAAGCTATCAGTTTTACCCATGCACGGGCTAGTGGGCGGGCTACTTATCTCCAGCCTCATAGCGGTGCTGATTCTGTCCCTGTCCGCTTGTGCCAGCGGAGCCACTGTCAAAACCCCTGTGGAGGTACAGGTAAAGGTCGCCGAATACAAGTTCGACTCTTCTCTTACCACCTTCACCGTAGGTACCCCATATCACTTTGTTATCACCGATAATGGCAAGCTAGCCCATGACTGGATGATCATGCCTCAGGGGGAGCTAGATGAGGACAAAGCCTTAATCAAAGTAGAAGATGATGAACTGGAGCCGGGCAAGGCCGTGATTAGAGATTTCACCTTCACGCAAGCGGGCAACTATGAAATCGCCTGCCATGTCAAAGATCATTACGAAGCCGGGATGATGCTCAAGATCGTTGCCCGGTAGAAATAAACAATTGCCTATTCCAATTTTGGCCCTGTGGCGCCTACGGCGAGTGGCACGGGCTATGGTACGGTGGGATTGCAGGTCACTGGTTACTACAATCTCACAGCCGATCTGTTTGTGCCGACGGTCTCAGGATCTATCAGTAAGATCCGGATTACCCTGTCTCCACAGTTCACTACTATAGTGATCCGAATGTGACTTCTTACTCGACAGATTTCGATTAAGGGAGCATTTGAGATATCGGTCGTACCATAACCTGCCCAGCTCGCTGGGACTCGTAACCTTCGCAATATGTGTGTGTGAGTGTAAAAGTATACCTTTTACACTCACACACACACGTGTGTAACCGTGTGTCACACACTCACACACGCCACACACATGCATGAAGCGAGGTTTTTACACGGCCAGGCTCTGGATGATGGTGTCCATGTGCATCACGAACTCGGCGGTGACCTCGATATTATCGGCCACCGTCGGGTGGGGGTTCCAATGATGGGTATTTTCCCAGTGACCGTCGGCATATTGGTTGGCGGCAAACCAATCCCCCAGGCGCTCCGTCCAATCGCGGTAGACCTGCTCCCTGGTAATTTGGTAGAGCAAGCCGGCGCCCCAACCTGACTTACAGACCTGCGCTGATTGGAACTGGATCTCATCCGTATTCATGGAGAACTGCTGGTACTTACGGGCCAACTCCAGATAGGCGGGTACCTGCGTCGCCAGGTAGAGACGCGATAGAAAGGCGGCGGCGATGCCGCCATTGTAGTGCGGCTGCCAGGGGTCGTGCGCATCGGTAACGTAATTCATAGCCTGTTCTGCCGGAAAGTCGGTGACCAACCCGTGCTGCAGCGTCATCACGGCATAAAGTTTGTGCTGGATGTCTGGCTGCGTGTCATACAGGCGCTGGAAATAGCGCGCCGCTCTTTGCGCTGCGGCCAGATCCCCTACCATCAGATAGGTCATCCCACCCTGGGCCGTCGGGAAGAGTTCCTGCTCGCCCGCGCCGTCCCGTTGATCGACACGGGCATAGAATCCGCCCAATTCCGGATCTTGGAGCGTGCGCAGGTAATTGAGGCCGCGGGTAGTAATATCAAACTGCTGCAGCAGTTGGGCGCCGACCATCAAACAGGCCAGGGGATAAGAGCAATAGCGGGTCTCGAATTCCCCCTGGGAATATTTGCCCCGAAAGGCGCCCTCGGCGCTGAACATATTAGCCCTAATCCAGTCTACCAGCCGGTTGGCGGCTTCGGTCTCGCCGGAAACGGCCAGCGCCCAGGGCACCCGGTAATAATAGATGCCCTGCGTCTCTGCCACCGGGCCAATCGAGCCATCCGCGTTCAAATGGGCTAACAACCAGGCCACGCCACGACGGCGGGTCTCCAGATAGAGGCGTACCTTATCCATAAGATTCTCCTTTCATTAAGCGGCCGAAACCGGATTGCGGCGCCAGGCGACCTGCCAGGCGCAGTGCTTCCCACATGGTGACCTGGTTGGCGGTTAAGACGATCTTGCCGGTATGCTGCTCCAGGTCCTCTAAATAATCCACGCTGTGCAAGGCGGTATCGGGGATGAGGATGGCCTGGGCATCCCGATGATCATTCTCCCGCGCAAAACGCAAGATGGCCTCGCGCCCCAGATTGCCGACTTCTACCCCCGTCAACAGTCCCAGCGTCCCGAGGTGCAGGGCCGCTACGCCCTCTTCCGCCAGAAAAGAGACAAAGGCTTGTGCAACTTTCTCAGGATAGGATGCGGCGATGGCGACGCGCGTCAGGTTGAGGGCGTGCAGCGCTTGCAGAAATGCCAGCGAGGTGCTGGAAGCCGGGGCGCCCACGACTTCGGCCACTTCTTGCGCCTGGCGCCTGGCGCCCTGCACGCCAAAGACAAAGCTGCCGCTGGTACAGGCCCACATACACACGTCCACCCCCACCGCCCGCAGCTCGGCCGCGCCGGGGAGGATATGCTCCCGGTCTCCGGTTTCACGCAGCACGTCCACGTCGTGCAGATCGACGGCATCGGTATGCACAATCCGGACTTCTACCGGCGGGACCAGGGCCGCCGCCATGCGCGGATAGTCATCTTCGGCGGCCGAGAGGGGATAGAGGATACCGATGCGCAGGGAAGCTGCCATTGTTTTTGATCCTTGTTTTCATGCTTTACGCGATGATTTCCAAGCGGGCCGGGGTTTGCGCCAGGGGCACGCCGCCCTGCGGGGTGACGACCATGGTCTGGCTCAGGCAGGCG
Organism: Chloroflexota bacterium; assembly: GCA_009692745.1. Lineage (GTDB taxonomy): Bacteria > Chloroflexota > Anaerolineae > Epilineales > SHYO01 > SHYO01. The sequence goes on along the minus strand of SHYO01000025.1, from coordinate 20,897 downwards.
CCCCAGCGGCCCAGCATCCGCAGCGACATGGGCAGGTGGAAGACCATATTCTCTTCCAGCGGCTCGTGATTGTTGGTGCGGATAAAGAAGCCCAGCCGCTCCAGCCATGAGGGGGGATAGCCCATGCCTACGGGGTAGCCAAAGTTGTCGTGGAAGACCACCCGATCCCGCACCCGCTGAATGATCTGACCGGCGGCGGTAGCCACTTCACTGGCGGGCACGCCGGGCCGGGCCTTTTCCAATAAAGTGGATAGAGCGGCAGCGGAGGTTTCCGCTGCCATGCGCACCTCCTCCGGCGCCGGTGTGGTACCGAGAAAGGCAGTGCGCATCAGGGGAGCGACATAGCGCCGGTGCTGCCCGGTCAGTTCCAGGAAGATGGTATCGCCGGGTTGGATGCGGTACCCGTTAAAGCTGCTGTGGGCCAACCCTGACCGGTAGCCCGCCGCTACGATGGGACCCCAGCAGACGGTCTGGCTGCCGGCTTGATACATAGCCTGGGAAATGGCTGCCGCAACTTCGTAATCGGCCACGCCGGCACCGATCGCCTTAAAGCCGGCGCGCACCCCGCTATCCGTCAGTTGGGCTGCCACCCGCATATGGTCAATTTCGGCGCTGGACTTGACCAGGCGCACCCGCTCCACGATCCCCTCGGCAGCCCCCAGGCTGGCCCGCTCCAGTTTGCGGCTGAGGTCGAGGTAGGTCTGCGGGCTGATGCCCCCGATCCCAGTTTCGATAGCCAGCCGTCCCGCCGTTAATCCCAGGTCATGCGCTACGCTGGCCACCACTTCTAAAGGATCCTGGAAAGCGGTATACTGGATAGGCTCGCTGATCCAGGAGCTGTTCAGGAAGCGGCCCAATTCAAAGTCCAAAATAATGTGCTGCAGCCGGCGATCCGCGGCCAGGACCAGGCACTGGAAATCGAAGAGGTTCTCGGTGTCCATGCCGGTCAGATAGGTGATGTTGGCCGCAGAGAAGAGCAGCAGGCCATCGAAGCCCGCCTGGCCCAGCCGCTGACAAACTTTATCGATGCGCGCGAGATATTCGTCGCGGGAGAACGCCGGTTCCCTGGGAATTGCCATACGTACCTCCTTGATGAGAAGCGGAACATGGTGATCCATGTATATTTTACCATTATCCTGTCTATCCTGTATACTCCATTAACCACCCCACTACCTCGGCCTATACTGGGATGCTGATTAAACTACTCACCCCAGCAGGCGGCTGCTGATCTGCTGCACGGCGGTGGTGTGGCGCATAAGGTTGGCTTGGAGTTGGGTGAGATCCTGGTGATAGCCCAGGCGGCGCGCCAGGAAGGCGAATTCTTGCGAGTCCGGCGCGGGCACGGTGAGATCGCGCGCATCGCCGCGCACCATGCGCAGAGCGTTGATGAGGCGGCGCAGGAAGATATGAGCGGCATGCAGGTCATTATAATCCGCGGGCGAAAGCATCCCAGCCGCAGCCAGCGCCGCCATAGCCTCACGGGTGTTGGGCAGCCGGATCTCGCGATGCTCCTTCCCGTGGTTAATCTGAAGCGCCTGGACGAGATATTCTACGTCTACCAGGCCGCCAGGGCTGAACTTGGCGTTGATCGTGCCGGCGGTGACGAGCTGCCGCACCTGCATCTGGCGCAGCGCGCGCATGGCGGCGACGTCAAAGGGCTCCCCATTGTAGATGGTCGTATCTCTTAAAGAGCCCACCTGGGCGCCCAGGACAGCATCACCGGCGACAGGGCGCAAGAGGACCAGGGCCTGGCGCTCGTAGGGCCAGGCTGGGCCGGCCGGGGCGTAATATTTGCGAAAAGAATCCAGCGATACGGCCACATTACCGGCTTTACCATAGGGACGCAGGCGCAGGTCGATCTCAAAGATGCCGGCGCGGCGCGCGCGGACGGTTTGCACCACGTCAAAGACCAGCTTATTATAGAATTCGACGCTGGAAATAGGGGCCGGCGCGGGATGATCAGGCGCCGGGCGGGTCAGACCGTTGCCGGCATAAATGAAGATCAGCTCAATATCTGAGGCAAAGCCCAGTCCCCGACCGCCAAATTTTCCCAGGCCACAAACAATTATAGGGCAAGGAGAACCGTCATCCAGGTAGGGGATGCCATACTGCAGGCTCAATGCGACATAGCACAGGCGGAAAGCGGCGTCTACTATCACCTCGGCGATATCGGATAACTCGCCGGAGAATTGGCCAAATTCGGTGATATATCCCAGGATATGGCGCATATCGGCGCGGAACATCTCCCGATCCTTGAAGGCATTGATAGCATCGCGGTAGGCATCATAACTAGATTTGGCGGCCAGGCCGGCTGGGATGCGGTGTGTCTCCTCGCTAGTGGTCGTGGCGGAAGGTAGGGCAGTTGCCTGCCAGGGGGCGAGCAGATGGAGGTCGGGACAGATGGCGTCTAACTCGCGGCGCAGTTGCGCCTGAAATTTGGGCGTGGCAAGGGCGGCGACATCGCGCACGACCGGGAAGAGGTTGTCGTATTGCATGCGCAAGAAGTCTTCCCAGAGAAATTCGCTGAGACCCAAGAGGCGGGCCAGGGTTTCGAGAACTTCTGGCCGGTCGACGGAGGCAATCTCATCAGGCCAATCGGGGCGGGAGAAGAGCTGCGCGATGAATTGGCGAAAGTGGAGCAGCGCAGATTCAGGATTGGGCGCCAAGGGGAGCAGGTGGGTGAAGTGTTTGACCAGGACCGTAGCGGCGCGCAGCTCACGCTGTTTTGCGAGCGCGGTGATCTTCCTACCATGCGCATCGGTAACATAGAGGGTATCGTGGACGCGGTTGCCGCCTTCGAGACCGCCGAATACCGAGCTGACGGTGACACGCCCGATGTAGATGTTATTCAGGGCCAGGGCATTGGTAAACTCGTACAGAAAGCCGGTGGTATCCGGGGCATCGATGCGCAGCACGGTATAGACATCGGAGGCCGCGTTATCGATCTCGATCTCGACAGGGTAGAGGGTGGCAGCGGGAGCGCCGCCCGAGGCAGATAAAGGATCGCCTGCCGGTTGGCCGGAACTGTAAGGCACGGGAGAACGGGCCGAGGCGGCAGCCGCGCGGCGGGCTAATTCACCCTGGACCTCGGATTGGTCGCCATCGCGCAGCGCCCGCAACAGCCGGCTTAAATCGTTAGCATAATCAGACCAGATCTCGGGCTGGACGCGCTCGTGCATCGGCAAGACGGTAAAGACATCCACAATCTTGCGCCGCGCATCGATGCGGCCAGTGCGGGGTCCCCCCCCTCTGGCTGCAACGCTACGGCGCGCCGCCGGAGGCGAGTCCGGGCGGGCAGCCGCAGACTTAGGCAGCGGTTCGTAGGTAAAGATCTGACCCTCGTTAATGTGAAAGCCGTAGATAAAGAGCAGACCGCAGATCAAGGAAAGCTCACCCAGGTAATCATAGGCAATAATCGTGGCCCGCCAATGGCCGTCGGGGAGGAGCACAGCCTCCACTTCCACCAGATTATCGTCGTCGAGGCGCTCTGCCAGGGCAGCATGGTGCTTGATTTCGGCTTCGGTGAAGGTAGCAGCATAGGAGGGAGCCATGCGCGCCAGGTGGCGCGCATCTCCCGCCGGGTGTTCTCCGGCCGGAAGCTGGTGAGCAGTACCCGGGGTAGCTCCTGCAGGTGGGCTTTTATCGGTTCCTTCCATGATATCGACCTCCAGGTAACGGCGGTAGATGGCCCGAATGGCAGATGCGTGTTGTTGATAGCGGGCCAGGAATTTATCTCTGGCGGAAAGCTCAGGTGCGGCGAAGGGGGCGGCAGCGTACTGAGTACTCTCAGCCGGGTGCACGGCAGGATGGATATCCTGGAACCCCAGGCGGCGCGCCAGATCATTCAGTTTTGCAGGGTCACGGGGCAGGATATGGGTTTGCAAGTAATCTAACATCTGCAGGTGATGCTCGACAGTACGTTGAAAGGTATAGCCATCGACGAGGATACGGTATTCATCCGCGGCCAGGAAACCGGCAGCGAAGAGGTGGGCCAGGGCGTCCAGGGTATTATGGTGGCGGATGGCGGGATGGCGGCCGCCGTGGATTAATTGCAGATATTGGGTAATGAACTCCACATCGCGGATCGAACCCTCCCCCAATTTCACTTCGCCCCAAGCCTGTCCCTGGCGACGTAACTGGGTTTCGATGCGCTGTTTCATACGCCGCACATCGGCGCGCACCAGCGCCGGGGTGGTGCTAAAGATGATGGGCTCAGCGCGGCGCAGCAAGGCGCTGCCGGTGCGTTTATCTCCGGCAATTACGCGGGCCTTGAGCAAGGCTTGTTTTTCCCAGAGGCGGGCATGTTTTTGTAGATAAGCTATGTAGCCATCAACCGTGGCGACCAAGGGTCCATCGCGCCCCCAGGGGCGCAGGCGCATATCTACCCGATAAAGAAAGCCCTCGCCGGTGACCCGCGTGAGGGTTTCGATGAGGCGCTGGGCCAGGCGCTCATAAATGGCTTTCTCAGTAAAAGCCGTCTCGTATGGTGCGGCGCCGGCAGCCACCAGGAATAATAAGTCGATATCAGAGCTGTAGTTTAATTCTCCCCCCCCCAACTTGCCCATGCCTATCACGGCAAAGCCGGCAGGATCTATCTGCAGTGCTGCGGCAGTATGATCCAGGCAGATTTGTACGACGCTATCCGCCAGATGGGAGAGCTGTAGGGTGACGGTAGGGAGATCGAATAGGCCCAGTAGATCACAAGCGCCGATGCGCAAAAGCTCCCCATGCTGGAAGCGGTGCAGCGCGGTTGAGCCGTCAAGGCCCAGGCCATCGCCGTCACCGGCAACTGTAGCGGCCTGCGCTTGAACGGTGAACTGTGCTACACTTTTCAGTTCAGCCAGTTGTTTCCGATCAGCCAGGCGGGCGAGATAGGCCGGGTGGCGCAGCAGGATATCGGTGAGGAATTGGCTGCCGGCAAAAATAGTTACCAGGACCTCCACCAGGCGCGGATCAGCGGCCAACAGGTGAAAGAATGCCGGGGCATCCGGACCGCTTTGGGAAAAGCGTTCAAAGCTGGAAAGGGTGCGGTCGGGAGTGGCGGCGCCCGAAAGGGCATGCAACAGGTGCGGCAGCGCAACGGCGAAATCGGATCTCACGCGGGCATCAACCGCGATGCGCTGCAAGACGCGGTAGGCGGCCAGCCCATCGCTAAAGCCGATAGGTAGCAGCAGTTGCTGGATCTGCTCCGGCGTCAAAGCGGCGCCGAGCAGGAACCCGCGATAGTGTTGATCGGTCAGGATAGTATTGGATTGCATAAGATGATACGCCGGCCGGTTTTGTGATAAACTATTATATTGTAGATGGCATTGTGGTAAGGTACAAATTGATTTGGGAGGACCTATTGGTGGCGCCGAATGGTGCGAAGATGGTGTTTGAAGAAGGACAGATCACGGCTATAGAGGATTGGAAACCGGCGCAGCAAGATCGGGGGGACGCTGCGTTTCCCAATCTCACTTTTTTACAGTTGCTCTTCGGTTATAGGAATTTGGCTGAGCTGAGATATGCCTATACGGATTGCTGGACTGATGGGGATGAAGCACCGGTGCTGTTAGACATATTGTTTCCGAAGCAAGGCTCGGATATTTGGGCAGTGGCTTAAGATGACAAGGTGAGCGCCCAACCGGGTTGGGCAGGTGACCGGGTGAAAAGGTTGCAAGTTGGAAGGTTAATTCTATTAATGAAAAGGGGTGCTGCTTTGTTGGGGCACATTGACAGCGGGACACGAATACCCTAGAATATCATGGGGTGTGGTAGATAAGCAGGAGGGGGATCTGTGAATTTGACGAAGCGACAACGCGCCTTTCTCGACCGGATGTTAGATTTGTACCGGGAGCATTTGGAACCGGTACACTACTCGTCGATTGCCGAGAAATTAGGTGTCGGCCGCACTACGGCGTACGACATGATGCGTTTATTGGAGCGCAAGGGGTATCTAACTTCCGATTATGTGGTGAGCGAGGAAGGTGGACCGGGGCGCTCGACCGTAGTCTTTTCCCCCACTTTTAAAGCCCATACAGTGTTCAAACGATTGGCCGGCCCGCTCGGCGACGGAGAGAAGTGGACCAAGATTAAAAGCCGCATCTTGACGAAATTAAGCCAGGGAGCGATTGGGGAGAAGGAATTGTTGGAAGATTTCCTGGGCCGCATCCCGGATACGGATTCGGCGCTGTCGGTATGCGCCGAGACGCTGGCTGCTATGTTGGTGAATATCCGCCGCCAATTGGATAACCGGGTTAACGAACAGGCTTTATTGCAAACGTTGCTGAACAATGAGGATTTGCGTGAGATCTCCAGCTTAAGTTTATTACCAGGCATTTCTTTGGGAGTGGGGTTCACCTCGCGCGATGAGTGGCAACAATTGATGACCCGTTCTCAGGAATACCTGGATAACCTGCAACGCCTGGACCGGGAAGCACGCGCCAACCTGATGAGTTTTTTGAAGGAAATGGTGGCGGTTTTCCAGGCGGAAGGCAAAATATCCCCGTCGTAATTCCCCATGGCGAAAGAGGAGCAGTGCAGGCAGTCTACTAGTAGACTGCCTGTTGGAATGAATTATTTCGTTTCTTTCGAAAACCACGCAACTATTCCCCGGCCGGATGGTTAATACCTATATATATATCCATTTTCTGGATGGGAAGAGAAAATGAGAGAGGGACCAGATGCTCAAGATAGTCACGGATAGCAGCTCAAGCCTACCTGCCAGCCTCGCAAAACAGCACGATATCACCATAGTGCCGCAGTACGTCCTGTTCGGACAGAAGCTCTATCGCGATGAAATCGATTTATCGCCGAGCCAATTCTATACGATGTTACGCGAGTCTAATCTACATCCCTCTACTACGCAGCCTTCTCCGGGAGATTTTCGCCAGGCGTACCAGCCGTTGGTAGAGGCCGGTCATGAGATTATCTCGCTACACATACCCAGTAGTCTGAGCGGCACCTATAATTCAGCTATGACTGCTTTGAAAGATATGGCGGACGGCGGAACCATTGCCCCCCCAATCCATGTCATCGATACCGCATGGACATCGCTGGCGCTCGGTATGATGGCGCTAGAGGCAGCGCGACTGGCGCAAGCTAACAAGAGCGCGCCGGAGATCCTACGGCAAATGAAAAAGATGGACGAGAAGTTACACATCTTCTTTGTGGTGGATACGCTGGAGTACCTGCAGCGGGGGGGGCGCATAGGGGGGGCGCAAGCAATTTTGGGGACGCTGTTAAAAATTAAACCAATCCTGGCGCTGGAGCACGGCAGAGTGGAAGCGAAGGAACGCATCCGCACGAAAGCAGCCGCGCTGCAACGGATGAATGAGATGGTAGGTGAGCGCGTCTCACCTGGTGACCGGTTACACGTAGGCGTGCTACACGCCCAGGCTCCCGAAGAGGCGGCCCAAACGGAAAAGTATATCCGGCAACGCTTCAACTGTGTCGAGGTGCTAACTAACGAGCTTGGCCCGGTGATCGGCGCCCACGCCGGTCCAGGCACCATTGGGATTGCGTTTTACACAGAGTAGTATCGGGGAGCAGGTAGCTATGTGCCGCAGGATTGGGTGGCCTGGTTGACCATTTCGACAAATTCCGCCAGCACCATCGCAGTAGCGCCCCAGACTTTGTGACCCAGCACATCGAAGAAGGGCACGGGAGAGCGCTGCCCTTCCAACTCCCAATCTTCTTCTTGGCGGCAATTGCTCGATAAGAGGTACTCCAGGGTTATTTCCAATATCTCGGCAACTTCGTGCGTGTTCATTTGAAAAACCGGAGGCGTTTGGCTGTAGCCTACTACCGGATGGATCTGGTACTGGCTAGGGGGAATGTAGAGCGGGGTTAATTCGCCCAAAACGTGGACCTCGGCCAGGGGCACCCCCAATTCCTCCTGGGTTTCGCGCAGAGCAGTTTGGATGTAGCTGGCATCACCGCTTTCGAAAGCCCCACCCGGCAAGGAAACCTGCCCCTTGTGGGTAGCGACGGTATGGGTGCGGCGGGTGAGCACCAGATAGAGCTCGCCATTGCGCGGATAGAGCAAGAGCAAAACGGCGCCGTGGCGCGGGATGTAGGCCGGCTCCCAACCCTGTTCCAGAGCTAAGGCCCGGCGAAAGCCCGGAATCATCAACAGATGGGCATTCCGGCCGGGCCGAGGACCCTGCAGCGCGCGCCGTATCAATTCGAGCTGCCGTTCCGTGTTTACTCCCATCACGCTGGTTTCATTCATCTTTCACGTTCAATAATACGCATGCCGTCTGCTTCGTCTACGACGAATACCGTCGCCGGGTATTTGAGCAGGTAGCGGGCAATCCAAATATCACCGGCGGCGCCGGAGAAATTCAGCACGCCGACGAAGCTCCAGAAGATCGCCACCCGCCCAGGCCAGGTCCAAATGGCCCACAAGGCCACGAGCGTGAGCAGGATAAAGGGCGCTAAGGCCATAATCACATACCGATTACGCGAGAAAACTGCTCCGGGAGCTGTGGCGTAAAAGACGCCAACGTCGGCCTTAAAGCCAAACTGCGGCAAGGCGCCGAAGAGTAGCATAAAGAGACCATGCACGATTTCATGCAAGACAATAGAGAGCGCCGTGCCCAGGAAGGCGCCTAAGGCCCAGTCCAGCCCGTTGGTATCAGCAAATCCCCCGCGGAGCCAGGCAAAGCCGATAAACAGGATGAAGGCCGGCACAAGCAGTCCCATAGAAATCCAGGTCAGACGCCAGATTTCCCGCGAATTTCCTAGCAGTTTCCACCGATTAATTTCGCGCCAGTTGCCAGGCGCCATATTGTTCATATTTGCCATCCTTTATTATCCGTTGTGAGTATACCACAGAATTGCCCGCTTGCTCCAATGGAAATCCCCGGCTACAATAGGCGCAGGATCGAATAGGAGGAATGGATATCGCTATGAACGCAGGATTGCGCTTTCTTACCGCCGGAGAATCCCATGGGCCGTGTCTGACTGGTATCCTGGAAGGGATGCCAGCGGGTTTATCTCTTTCGCTGGAAGAGATTAACCAGGATTTGATGCGTCGCCAACAGGGGTTCGGCAGCGGCGGGCGGATGAAGATCGAAAAAGATGAGGTGCAGATTTTGGGCGGCGCCGCTGCGGGGATGACTAGCGGGGCGCCGCTGGCGCTGCGGATCGAGAACCTGGATTGGGCCAATTGGAAGGATAAAGTTCCACCGGCGCTGACAGCCCCCCGTCCCGGCCATGCGGACCTGGTGGGTGGGGTGAAATATGGTATGGCAGATATGCGGCCGATTTTGGAGCGGGCCAGCGCCAGGGAAACGGCGATGCGGGTAGCCGTGGGGACTATTTGCAAAATATTCCTGAGGGAGTTTGGGGTAGTGATCGGGAGTTACGTGGCATCGATAGGCACCGTAGAAGCGGATTTGCCGGATGGATTACCTTATATGGAGCGCTTTGCCCAGGCAGAAGCATCGGATGTGCGCTGCCCCGACCCGCAGGCCACAGAGGCGATGCACCAGCTCATTCGGGAGACGATTTTGAAAAAAGATACCCTGGGCGGCATCTTTGAAGTGGTGGCCCTGGGATTGCCAATTGGGTTGGGGAGCCATGTACACTGGGACCGCAAGCTAGATGGCAGATTGGCTCAGGCAGTTATGAGCATCCACGCGATGAAGGGTGTGGAAATTGGGCCGGCCTTCGCGAATACGCGCCGGCCAGGGACGGAAGTACATGATGAGATCTTCCTGGAGGATGGCTGGCCGGTGCGGCACACAAACCGGGCGGGCGGGTTGGAGGGCGGGATATCGACGGGGATGCCGCTGGTGGTACGGGTGGCGATGAAGCCCATCAGCACCACCCTCAAACCGCTGCGCACCTTCGATACGCAGACCTTGGCACCGGCGCTGGCCCAATATCAGCGATCCGATTTTACCGCTGTGCCGCGCGCCTGTGTGGTAGGCGAGGCGATGGTGGCATTTGTGCTGGCGGATGCCATGCTGGAAAAGCTTGGCGGAGATAGCATGGCGGAGATGAAGGCGCGATATGATTTGATGCTGGCGCAACAGCGGGCATTTTTCGAAAAAACGGGAGAAGTGGCAGAGTGACGCCCAACCAGGTTGGGCGGGTGAAGGGGTGAGGTATGGAGAATTTTAGGGATTACCGGGAATTTACGGGGAGTAGGTCGGATAAGTTTTATAAGTCAACCATGTTTCAGAGCTCCAGACTGCTGCTGGGACTAAATTGCCTGGACCCAGGGCAGGAGCAGCATGTACACGTACACGGTGACCAGGATAAGTTTTATTACGTAGTGGAAGGGACAGGGGAGTTCACCGTAGGGGCGGAAAGGTATGCCGCAGAGACGGGGATAGTGGTTTGGGCGCCGGCCGGGGTAGAGCACGGCGTGACGAATAAGGGCAGCGAGAGGCTAGTGCTGCTGGTGGGGATTGCAAGCTGAGTACTCTCAGCCGGCGCCAGACAGCTAACCATGAAGGTGAATTTCCATCAAAAACTTCCTAACAGGAAGGAAATATCATGGATGGGGAGCGGGTCTTTAAGGAGTGGGAGCTGCGTCGTTACAACGGCGATAATAAGTCTCCCATGTATATCGCCTATCAGGGGATTGTGTATGACGTGACGGCGTGCCCGCGATGGCGCACCGGCACTCATGAGCGGTTGCATTTTCCCGGGCAGGACCTGACGGGGGAATTGGCGGATGCGCCGCACAAGGCGGAGGTGTTCAACCGGCCATGTGTCAAGCGGGTGGGGCGGATAGTAGGGTGATGCTACGTAGAGCCCTGAGTGGCTGATTAAGGCAGGGATTAATGTAAGGAGCTGCGCGGGATATCACTACCGCGAGGCTCCTTATTTGGGATAGCAGCAGCCAACGGCTAGATTTTGGGAAGCTGGCTGAGGCGCTCTTCGATGAGGCGCTTGATGACCTCTTTATCGGGTGGGACTTCGATGGGGGCGTTGGCGTATGTACTGCGAATCTTGCCGGTAGAATGGATGACGCGGGTTTCGGTGACGTAGTCCTCATAAAGCTCACCGCGGTGGTACCGGACTGTGTAATCCGGGTCTTTGAGCACCTGGCCGGTGAGCAGCAGGACGATATCCTCGTCGTCGCTAATGGGTTTATCGGTGCCTTGATTCATCAGCTTGCGGACGCCGGCCAGGGTAGTAGCGGAGGCCGGCTCGCAGCCGATGCCATCCTGGCCGATGATGGCCTTGGCGTCGGCGATCTCTTGCTCGCTGACCTCAGTGACCCAGCCATCGGTCCAGGTCATCGCCCGCATGGCCTTTTTCCAACTGACCGGGCGGCCAATCTTGATGGCCGTGGCGAGGGTGCGAGCGTAGACGGTGACCAAACTCTCCTGATCAGCGCTGGTGATGGTTTTGTAAAGCGGGTCGGCCCCTTCGGCCTGAACAATAGTAATGCGAGGCATGTGGTCGATAAACCCCCAATCATACAGCTCCTTGAAGCCTTTGCCCAGGGAGGAGGAGTTGCCGAGATTGCCACCGGGCACCACGATGCGATCGGGTACGTCCCAACCTCGCTGGTCCAAAAGTTCAATAGCAATCGTCTTCTGGCCCTCCAGTCTGAAGGGGTTAACGGAGTTCAGAATGTAGATGCCGATTTCAGGCGCAATCTCGCGCACCAGGCTCATGGCAACGTCGAAGTCACCCCGGATCTGCAGGGTGAGGGCGCCGAAGTCCAGACTTTGGGCCAGCTTACCGAAGGCCACCTGCCCTTCCGGGATAAAGACGATACCCAACATACCGGCCCGCGCGGCATAGGCCGCCATACTGGCCGAGGTATTGCCAGTGGAAGCACACATGACGGCGCGCATACCGAGGATCTGGGCCTGGGTCACGCCGGTGGTCATGCCGTTGTCCTTAAAAGAGCCGGTGGGATTGAAGCCCTGGTGCTTGACCTGCAAGCTGCGCAGTCCGGCGTAGCGGGCAGAACGCGGGGCTGAGAGTAAGGCAGTGTTCCCCTCGGGATAGGTGATGATATTCTCTTCCTGGCCGTAGAAAGGGATCAGCTCCCGGTAGCGCCAGACCCCGCTGATATCTATGGGACGGCGCGACAGGCGACGCTGGCGCCAGCGCTCCTTGATTTCGGTGGGATCCAGCGGGTCAAGGGTATAGTTGACGTCTAACAGATCACCACAATGGGAACATTGGTATAGCGGTTGGGTGGTGGGAAAGATAGCGGCGCAAGAGATGCATTGCAAGAAAGCCGAAGACATGGTAGATTTCTCCCAAGCTGAGTACTCTCAGCAAATCCCGTTAGAAGCATTTAGCGACGACCGAATTCTCGCTCTAGCTGGCCGTTGCTGAGATGGATCATGGTAGGACGGCCATGAGGGCAGGTACGTGGCTGGGCGCAACTCTCCAGGTGCTGTATCAGAGCACTCATTTCCGCCACGTTCAGAGTTTGCCCAGCTTTGACGGCGGCGCGCTTACAGACGGCGCGGGTCAGGGCAGCTTCGCGTTCCTGGTGGACGGTGGTGGGGCGCTCTTCCTCCAACTCCTGCAGTACATCCAGCAATAAACTCACCGGCTGGCTATGTTGAATGAGGGCGGGTAGGGTGCGCAGCAGGAAGGTGTCGCCACCGAACGGTTCCAGGTGAAAGCCTAACCCGGCCAAGATTTCCACACTCTCCACGGCAAACTCAACCTGAGCTGGTGGGATATGGACCACCACCGGTTCCAGCAGAGCCTGGCTCGCCACCGGGCCATGCCCTCTCTGCGCCATAAACTGCTCGTAGAGGATGCGCTCGTGGGCCGCATGTTGATCGATCATGTACATGCCCTCAGGCCCTTCGGCGATGATGTAGGATTTAGAAACCTGCCCCACAACGCGCAAGAAGGGCAGCTTCTGCGCTTCTTCGTGAGGCTCAAATTGTAACGGCAGATCACTTTGCGCCGATTCTGCGCCGGGTAAGGAGAGCGGCGAATCCAAGGGGCGATGTAGATCAAGCGCCAGACGGGTATAAGCCGGTTGGGAAGCAGATGGCGCGCTGCTTACGCGTAAATTCGCGGCTCGGCTGTGCCCGCCGAATGCGGTTGTGTCGTGCCAGGGATCAGACGCAGGTGAGAAGGTAATCTGGGGAATGCCAGATTCTTCCACCACGACACGGCGCACGGCGCGTTGCACCGCGGAAAAGACGTGATGGGGCGCCAGGAAGCGGACTTCGTTCTTGCTTGGGTGTACATTGACATCCACCGCGGCGGGGTCGATGGAGATAGTGATGACGCCCACGGGATAGCGCCCCACCGGGAGCAAGGTATGGTAAGCTTCTTGCACGGCGAAGGCCAGACTGCGATCCTGAATCCAGCGGTGATTCACAAAAAAGGTGAGATCTTTGCGATTGGCGCGATGTAGACTGGGGGGACCGACAAAACCGGCTACTTCCAGCTCGACCTGCTCCGGGGTATCCCCCTCAGCCGCAGCAGCTTGGGGCAGCAGCAGCATTTGCCGCGCAGTATCGACCCCGTACACAGCTATTAGGGCATCTTCCATTTTACCCGTGCCGGGGGCTTGAAAGGTGATACGTCCATCAACTTCCAGGCGAAAGCGCCGCTCGGGATAGGCCAGAGTATAGCGGGTGACGATCTCCTGAATATAGCCGGCCTCGGTAGCAGGGCGACGCAAGAATTTACGGCGCGCAGGAATGTTATAAAAGAGGTGCTCGGCGGTGATGATCGTACCGGCCGGGGCGCCGCGACTTTCGCGGGAGACGAGCTCACCGGCTTCCAGACGCAGATAAATGCCGGCGCTCTCTGTGTTACTGCGGGTCAGGAAGGTGATATGGGTAACGGCGGCGATGCTGGGCAGGGCCTCACCGCGAAAGCCGAGGGTGCGGATCCGGCTCAGATCGTCGACGGATTGGAGCTTACTGGTGGCATGGCGGGCAAAGGCAATTTCAGCTTCAGCCGCCGGGATGCCGCAGCCGTTATCTGCCACCCGAATGAGGCGCTGGCCCCCTTCGCGGATCTCTACGTTGATGGTGGTGGCGCCCGCGTCCAGCGCATTTTCAACCAGCTCTTTGACCACGGAGGCCGGGCGCTCGATGACCTCGCCAGCCGCGATTTTAGCGGCTAAGTCGGGCGGTAAAACCTGGATAGGCATGGTGCGATAGACCTTTCTAAGGACAGATACATCTGTCCTTAGAAATTTTACATGATCCCGCGGCCATTGTCCAGGGATATGATTACTGCATTTCCGCTATCCGATGTAAAATCCTGTAAAGTTCAGACTATCCAGTAGGACAATTTTCAAAATTGTCCTACAATGGGGAGGGAGATGCAAAAATGGCAAGTTACACATCTGCCGGCGGAGTGGGTGGCTGGCGGGCGCGCTTAGGGCTGCTGACGCCGGATGATGCTATCAATGACGATGAGTACTGGCAGTACTTACCCGATGGCGTCTCGTTGATATTTACCCGCTATCGCACGAATACGCGCTTTGAGCCGCTCAGCCCCAGCATGGTAGATAGCTACGCCGAACTAGGACCAATCCTGGATGCCGCCGAGACTTTGCGGATCACCAGACCTAAAGCGCTGGTCTTTCTGTGTAATTCGTGCAGTTTTGTGCGCGGCGTGGGCAGCGATGTGGAGATTGCGGCCGCTATCCAGCGCACCGTAAATATCCCGGCTACGACTATCAGTACGGCCCAGGTGCAGGCGCTGCGGGCGCTGGGTATAAACAGGGTGGCGGTGGTAGCGCCTTATCCCCCCAGCGTCACTGCACTGCTGGAAAAATTCCTGGCCGGAAACGGCTTTACCGTCACCGGCAGCCGCAGCGCCGGGCTGGAAACTGAGTGGCAGATCGGCAACACCCCACCCTCGGTCTGGTACGACCTGGCCCGGTCAGTAGATACGCCGGAGGCAGAGTGTGTCTTACTGGCCTGCAGCGGCATCCGCACCGCAGCCGTGATAGAAGCCCTAGAGGAGGACCTGGGTAAGCCGGTGGTCAGCGCCCCGGCTGTGAGCATCTGGGCAGCGCTGCGCCTGGCCGGGATCAAAACCCCCGTAGCGGGACGCGGCATCTTGCTGGCAAATTATTTATCTACACCTTAGGGATAGATTGGAGGAAAATATGTTTCGAGTTTGGTTTGAGCGGGCCGTCCCGCCGGCCTATACTGCGATGCTAGAAGGTGTGGCGTTGGCGATTGGTCCAGCCAGTGCCACGCCTGCATCTCCGCTGATGGCTTTGCCGGAAGCCCAGGCAATTATCGCGGCATCAAGGATACGCTACGACGGCGCGCTGATGGATCAGGCGCCGCTGTTACGAGTCATCTCGCGCACCGGTATCGGCTTTGATAATATCGCTATCGCCGATGCCACAGCGCGCGGGATCGCGGTGTGCAACGCGCCTGATGGGCCAACGATCTCCACCGCCGAGCATACCATCACCTTGATGCTGGCCGTGGCTAAAGAGCTCAAGCAGGTGGAAGGCGCGATGCAACGCCGCGAAAAGAAAGATTTCTTCAACGACCACAATGGCCTGGAATTGTATGGCCTGCGGCTGGGTGTGGTGGGATTAGGCCGCATCGGCAGCCACGTGGCAAAGGTGGCGCTGGCCCTGGGTATGGAGGTGGTAGCCTTTGATCCCTATATCTCTAGCGAGCGCGCCCTGGGGATGGGGGTGGAAATGCTGCCAACGGTAGAAGAATTATTACGGACAGCCGACATCGTGTCGCTTCACATGCCATTGACCCCGGCGACACGCCACCTGATCAATGGCGCACGGTTGGCACAGATGAAGACTGGCGCGATACTGATAAATGCCGCGCGCGGCGGTCTGGTGGATGAGACCGCCCTGATCGAGGCGCTAGAGTCCGGCCATATACGTGGGGCCGGACTGGATGTATTTGACCCGGAACCGCCGCATCCTGATAACCCCCTGCTGCATCGTGAAAATGTAGTTGCGACGCCCCACATCGCAGGGGTGACTACGGCGAGCAAAGATCGGCTGTGGCGCACGGCGATTACGCAGGCGTTGCAGGTGCTGCGCGGCGCACGGCCGGCGCACCTGGTCAACCCTGAGGTGTGGTCAAGGATAGTTTAAGGTAGAGGTAAACTGCGGCGGCAGAATTATTTTCTCCCTTTAACTCTCCCGCCGGTGCCACTGTGGTACCAATTCCTGCAGCGTGGCATCAAAATCCACCAGGAAGGCCGGGCCGATCCAGACGTGGCCCCAGCGGGTCTTTTCTTCGCCGGGGGCGATGTCGCCGTACCAGAGGAAGACGTCGGTGCAGGGAGTCATCTGGTTGGCGCCGATGCCCACGGCATGGCGCGAATAGTGGCAGGTGAGCAGCGGTCCCTCATCGACGATGTTCCAGGCTACGACTGCCGGAATGTCGATGGCAAATTCCAGGGGCGTGCGACGTTTGCCCAGGGTGCGGTCATACTCCGCCTCCCGGCCGGGAGGCGGAAAGTAGCGGTGCTGGTCAATATGGGGGATATCCTGGTAGGCGATCCACCCGGCAGAGGTGTGGAAGTGGGGCCGGAAACCGGTTTCGGGTGAGAGGAAGCTGTCCAGGCAGATCCATTGATATACGTCGCGCCAGACCTCAGCGGTGGTATTTTTGACGCCGACCGAGTAATGCACTCCCGTCTCATCAGCCCAGATGGCGGCGCTTTGGGCGCCGATGACCGGCTGCCTGGCACCTTCGGCAAAGTCCAGCTTCGCTCTACCGTCCACATATTGCCAGCAGCCGCGCAGGTTGCGCAAAGGCGCGGCGGTATAGGACCAGCGCCCCGCTTTTTCCTGCCAATCCATGCCGAACTGGAAGCGCCAATTCTCGCCGTTGGCATAGATCTGCTCCGGGAGACCCATTAGAAAACACATTAGGGTGTGAACTCCTCGATGTGCAGAGTCTAATGCGCATAGCTGATCTTCTAAAAGATCCTTAGCGGCAGCCCATTAACTCTCCCGCTGGTGCCACAGTGGCAGCAGATCCTGCAGCGTGGCATCAAAATCCACCAGGGTGGAGGGGCCGATCCAGACGTGACCCCAGCGGGTCTTTTCCTCGCCGGGAGCGATGTCGCCGTACCAGAGGAAGACGTCGGTGCAGGGGGTCATCTGGTTGGCGCCCACGCCCACGGCCTGGCGTGAGTAGTGGCAGGTGAGCAACGGGCCTTCATCGACGATGTTCCAGGCTACGACTGCCGGAATATCGATGGCAAATTCCAAGGGAGTGCAGCGTTTTCCCAGGGTGCGGGCATACTCGGACTCCATACCAGGAGGCGGAAAGTAGCGGTGCTGGTCAATGTTAGGAATATCCTGGTAGGCGATCCACCCGGCAGAGGTACGGAAGTGGGGCCGGAAACCGGTTTCGGGTGAGAGGAAGCTATCCAGGCAGATCCACTGATACACGTCATGCCAGACCTCAGCGGTGGTGTTTTTAACGCCGATGGAGTAATGCAATCCCGTATCATCGGCCCAGATTTCGGCACTTTGGGCGCCGATGGTGGGTCTCTTTTTAGCCTCGGCAAAGTCTAACTTAGCCCTACCATCTACGTATCGCCAGAGGCCCAGGAGATTGCGGATAGGAGCACCAGTATAGGACCAGTGCCCATCCTGTTCTTGCCAATCCATACCGAACTGAAAGCGCCAGGATTCATGGTTTACATAAATTTGCTCAGGAAGGTACATGAACCAATATCTAGGCAGACCCCAGATCTGGCCGCCATGTTGATATTCGTAGCCTTGGGCAAAGAGGAAGACCTGGACGATTTCCAGGTCGCTACCGCTTGTGGCGGGATGAGGGGTGTGGGTGTTCTTGACTGCCGGTTCAATACGGAGCGTGCAGGGTTGCATTTGTACTCTCCCGTTATCCACATTGGAAAACGCAAGGTTTTAAGACGTAATTTTACAAGATTTAGGAAGCATCAAACTGACGGGCAAAATGACTTTGTCGCAGGATTTTAGGCCAATTTGCTGGGGATTCAAAACCTGTACTCCAGAACAGGTAATTTTATCAGGTGGGTGATCAAGCAACATCTATCCTGGCCGGAAACCTGTCTGCAAGTACAGGTAAGTTTTGTGAGTTAGCCAGAACACTATACTTGAATACAGGTATGTCTAAACCTTCGATACCCCAGTGGGAATAGCTGATTATTTGCAAAAGGAGAAGGAACCCCGACTTTTATGTAAGCCGGCCGTAGAACCTCAAGTGACGTCCAAAAGGTCGACGATGGTTTGGACGCAGCGTGTGGTATGTCGGGACAGGATTTGGAAATACTATCTCGGAAAACCTCAAGTTATATCTACGGTATGGCTGTAGTGCAAGCATTGGCTCAGATGCTCGGTAGAACAGAATAGGGCAAAGCAATTGGCAGCATATCAGGTTCCGATCGTATTATACTCGTTTATCTATCTGGCCACGTAACCAGGGGAAGTTCATCTAAAGACTAACGGTATAAAGGCCTTCTGATCTTTCCGACTACCTCCGTATGCATCCAAGTCAACCTTATCCAGGTATACAGAATAGGGGGTCTGAGTGGAATTGCCGTCCAATTGCACTGCTACAGCTAACCGGTCAAGCTCTCCTGGTGCAGATGCCGGAGCCATAGTGAGGCCCAGTGGGTGAAGCTGGTTACCCACGCTGAACTGTTGGAATTGCGCCATGCCATTGGAAATTTCACCTTGTAACGTTAAAGTATACCATTGGCCTGCCTCTAACTGCTGGGTAATGGCAGGGTCCAAAGAAACCCACCGGCCCGGCCCGGGCTGTGAGTTCCAGTATCGCCACTGCGGCGCGCCACTGCCCACATTTTCCCATTGCACGGCAAACTCGTAACGGTAAGCGTTATGCCATTGGCTCATCGTGAATTCCAGAGCCTGAACCGTGGATGGCCCTCCCTGGTTGTTCCAGGTAGTTGTGGGTGTAAACATGAAAGTCATGGTCATGGTAAAACTATTGGCCAGCGAATCGGGCAACATGTTTCGATAGCAATGAACGTTAGAATAGGGCATCGTACCCATAAGGGCGCAACGCAGAGCCTTACCATCGATGGATGGTGCGGCCACATTCTCCTTGATCCATGCTGTTGCACCTTCGCTAAAGACACCCCAATCGGCGGCACCCGCATCTAGGTCATGTGTTATAGCAGTGGGAGGACGAGCTGGGCCTGAGTTACAGGAAAACTGCGGAGGTGACGTATCCTCTGCGAGGTACTCCGCCATCTCCGTGTCGGTCTGTTGTACCCCCACATCCCGGTAGAAGTACTGGTTGATAAAACCGTTATTTAGGTGATTAATCAGAGACAGGAAGAGCCACTCCTGTCCCAGGGCGCTGAAGCGCGCGCTCACCCTCTGGCTATTCACATTGACGGAATCTTTGAACCCATACTCGGCGTCGTAAAGATCAGGATAAAGATCGCGCAATTTCTGCAAATTGACCATGGCCGCCTGTGTGTAGACTGTGCCCAGGGCCAGCGCACTGGCATGAGGCGTGATCAGGCCATCTTCTTTGTCATCCTGCGGGTCACAACTGCGCCTGGGGGAAACGCCCCGCTCGACATAGAAGCTGTCTCCCACATTGAAGGCATCGGAAATCCCCCATACGGGATATCCTTTGTCAGAGGCATAGGCTATCTGCGCCTCGGTGGCTTTATTGATAGTGTCTGTACCGTAGATAGTCTGCATCTCACGCATGAATAGCGCCGGGGCCGAATAGGTGAAATACGAACCATCCCAATTGTCCCTTGCTACAGTGATATCATCGGTCGGCCCAAATGCCCCTCGCTCATACACAGCATGAACCTGAACCAGCGCCTTTAGGCTCGCATGGTATTCTGCCGCGCTAAGCTGGCCTAAAGCTCGGGCCACAAAGTTGATAATCCGATTTTCGCTGGAGTAATCATCAGCCAGCCAGGGTCCCTGAGGACCGTCGGGCAACTTCCAGCGAAACCGGTGAGTTTCAGGGTGATACCAGAGCATAAAGTTCATGTCGCCCAGGATGGCATCTGCCTTCTGCGCCAGGGCGGTTCTTCCCTTGGCCTCGGCATATTCTCGGATGGTGATCAGACTGGCTGCTAGCCAGGCATTGTCGACGGAAGGCACTTCCTGGTCCCTTGGATTAGCACCGACCACGGGAGGATTCCAGTTAATCCAGTAATCTTGCAAGAAGACGCTGTTCTGGTAAGCGTTGGGGCCATGCGGTTGGTAGGATTGACTACCCGTCTGCCAAGCACGCAACTGGTCAAGGATGGCCCCTATCTCGACCTCAACTACGGGCCAGGGTGGACTCCACGCTCTCTGCAGCTCATAGGCACTGATGTAGCTGAGCATGAACAAACCGATCTCCGCCGGATTGGCATAATCGCCACCAGTTAGCAGTGGAGCGCGGGAGCGCCAACTCCATGGCAGGTGGTTGTCGGTGGCCCAATCGGAGCCGAGATAAAGCCATGTATCCCGCGCCAGCATTTCCAGAAAAGCGTTATCCGCCAGGGCGCGCTCCGTGGCAGGCGCAACCGTGCTCGCCGCTTGGCAACTGGAGAGGGGAAATCCCACCAGGAGCAGGATCATGCACACCAGGGGTATAGCGCGCCTATTGCCCTTAACCAGCTTAATAGCGCACATATGTCACTCCTTTACCCAGGCACAATAGCTTTCGCCAATTTCAATATTTGGTGGTGCTATCCATATCTATAAAACCCTTAGGCAGCGATTCCGGTGAAAAGCCGGGTGTATAGAACTAACTCGAGTGTTGTGTTTTCGCCAGTCTCGATTAAGCCTGTCGACTAGCTATAGCGAAGTCGCTGAAACACAAATTAGCCTCGTTCGCCATCGAACCAAGCCCTGAGATGTCATATGTAGTGCCAGCACCAAACGAGTTGGAATGTACCGTTTTGCCTCGCCATGCTGAACGCAAACAGTAGAAAGCTGGCAAGTTTTAGCAGTCTGAGCGCCGGTATCACTTATA
>SHYO01000209.1 GCA_009692745.1 Chloroflexota bacterium | reverse complement strand
AGGAGCTGGATGCTGGCCTCCTCGGCTACAATCTCATCCGCGGCTTTATGCAGCAGGCGGCTCAACGCGCCATCCTGACGCCTCTCGCGTTGAGTTTCACCGCCTGCTGGCGGCGCATCTACACCAAGCTGACGCAGTTCCGCCCTTCCGATACCCGCCGCTACATCCAGCGGGAACTCGCCGCGTTGATGGATCGCTTGGCCGCTTGTCTCCTGGCGACCCGCCTGCCCTTCCGTATTGAGCCTCGGGCAGTGCGCAAGCGCCGCTGGAGTTACCCGCCTTTGAAAGGATCGCGGCAGGCTGCCCGTCAGGGTACACGCGCACAACTACAGATTCCAACCAAATCTTAGTGCCATTGGGCGTGTCGTCTGCTGAGGGTACTCAGCGGGCGCCCCAATCCCGGCTCACCTGGCTGCCGGTGGTGAGCCGGGTGACAGCTTGAGGCCCCTGGAAACCAGGGGTATCCGCGGCCCAGGGGCTGCGGGTCGCCGGAGAATCGGCCAGAGGCACGGGCTGGCCGCCGCCTGTGGCTATCGAGACGCTGTTGATCAGCGGCGGGGGATTCTGTCCCGTCACGTCGATGATATTCCCCGTCTGCACATCGATGCCTGCTGAGTATACTCAGCGGGTACCGGCCTGCGGCGCCGCCACGCTCCACACCCGCAGGCTGTTGGCCACATCGGTGTAGACCAGGGTGGGGGTGACGGGCTGGTTGCCAGGACCGGTGAGACGCAGGTCCAGCAGGGCCGACTTATTGCTATCGGTGATGCCTTCCGCGATGTAGAGTTGGGGCACCGCTGGGAAGGAAGAGGGCACAGTAGTGGTGTAATGGGTATATCCGCTCAACGCCACATCCGCCGCGCCACCCGGCGAGGTGGCCGCGGCGGATGTGGTAGGCTGTATCGCCTTGTAGGAGTCCAGGTTCGTGCCAACTGCCACCCGCTGATCCGGCGAGATTTCCGCGAACACGTAGGCGCCGTAGCCCGACACGCTGATAAAGGCCCTGGCGCCCCACACCTTATTCCCCTTGTGGCGGAATTTGCCGGCGTCGATACCGATATCAGCCAGGGTGATGCTGTGGGGAGGGACACAGGCGAAGCGGCCACCTCGCCGGGTGGCCAGGAAGCAGCCGATCGACCCCTTTTTCAGCCCCACTGTCATCTTCCCCTGGCCGTAGATGGTAAATTCCCCATTGGCGTCGATGTGGCCGAAGGCCACCCGGGCGGTGATGCGCGCCAGTTGGTATTCTGCCAGTTTGCCGTCCACGATGAATTGGGGTGGATTGTTGGCCAGGTGCATGCTGAATATACTCAGCCAGACCTCGCTGTATTTAATCCCCAGCAGGTAGGTGGCGCCCGCTGAGTATACTCAGCAGGCGTCCAGACTGAAGGGTTCGGCCTTGATGGTCACCTGCCCCTCGTAGCGCAGCAGCGCAAAGCCAGGCGCTGGCCCAAAGCCAGGCGCTGGCCCGAAGCCAGCCACGTTGAAGATGGCATCGGCCCGCAGCCCAAATTGGATCTGCAGCGTGCCGCTGGTCAGGTCGAAGCCGCCCCACACCTTCATGATGTACATCACGCCGAAGGGGTCCACCGGACCGATCGCCGTGCCCGCGGCGATGGAGCCCTGGAAGCTGAGGTAGAGCTGGCGCAGCCGGAAGGAACTGGGCGGGGCATATTCCACCGTGAAACTGCCATCTACAGCGAAGGTGGTGAAGGCGATGGAGGCGATGGCCTTGAAGGAATAGTGGCCGTTGGTCAGTCGCTGACCGTTGGTCAGCCGCAGGATGGTGGCCTGGGCATGCTTGATACCCACCCCCGCCATTTTGAAGTCCGGCAGACTAATGCTGCCGCCCTGGATGGAAAAGCCCTGCGCCCCGCCGATCTCCAGCCCATAGAAGGTCACCTACTGAGGGTACTCAGCCAGCAGTATTGCTTAAGGCTCCAACAACCGCCGGTTCCGCCTCCCGCCGCCTTTGGCGCGTAATCGCAGAGCCGGCAACCGTCGTCGACAAGTCTGCCAGATCTATGTTAGAAAGGCTGGGCTTACTTGACCGGCTGTGCGCCAGGTGGCGGGGTCGGGATTCTGTCGGGATTCTGGCCGGGGTCGGTCCAGTAGACTTCCCAGGGGCCGCCGTTCGGCGCGTGGCTGTGTTCTCCCACCCAGGCTTCCAGCCGGACTATGCGCTGCACGCCAACTCACCCGCCAAAACCGGAACGTGTCTCCTGACGCGTGTTTCCTGAAGCAGCCCTCATGGTCAGGTTAACAGGAGGTATGGGTTCTCCAGCATCGCTTTCAGGGTGGCCAGAAAACGTGCGCCCACGGCCCCGTCCACTGCGCGGTGGTCGGCCATCAATGTCAGGCGCATTAACGGGCGCATCACCATCTGGCCTTGGATCTCCAGCGGGCCAGGGATGATGGCGCCGATTGCCAAGAGTCCTACCTCAGGTGGGTTCAGAATGGCGCTGAACTGCTCGATGCCAAACATGCCCAGGTTGGAGATCGTGAAGGTGCTGCCCTTGACCTCTTCGAGCTTGAGCGCACCGGCGCGAGCGCGGCGCACCAGGTCATCGATTTCAGCCTGGATGGCGGATAGTCCTTTGGCCTGGGCATCGCGGATGACGGGTACAATCAATCCATCATCGAGAGCCACCGCCATTCCCAGGTGTACGCTGGCAAATTCGCGGATTTCGAGGGAAGCGTTGCTGCCTTCTACGACGTGAGCATTGAGCCGCGGGTGATGCGTCAAGGCGACGGCGCAGCACCGCGCCAGGATGGCGGTCAGCCCCAACTTGCTGCCAGCGCCATTGCCCGCAGGGAGGTGACCAGGCGCTGCTGCGGAGAGACGCTCCATCAGCCGCCTGACTTCGGTCATGTCGACCGGCAAGGTCAGGGCGATATGCGGCGCGGACTGGAAGCTGCGCTGCACCCGCTCGGCGATGATCTTGCGCGTGCCCTTCAGCGGTATCACCCGGTAGCCTGAATCCGGCTGTCCCTCGGACGGCACCTGTCCCTCACCCCTTCCCCTCTCCGTGCCGGTTCTCCCAGGGGGCGCATAGTCCTGTGGTATGGGCTGCTTCCTGTCCTCAGGGACGACGGGGGAAAATGCTGGACTTTGGACCGGCAAGGCCGGACCTTGTTGGCGGACATCGGCCGCCAGCACCGCCCCGTCAAGGCCAGATCCGCGGAGCTGGGTTACGGCGACACCCCTTTCCCAGGCCAGGCGACGGGCCAGGGGCGAAGCTGGGGTGAGGCGGGCTAACCCTGGAGCCGCTGCCTGCGGCTGGGAGGCGCCGCGGGCCAGGTAGGCTTCGATATCCTGCTTTTCGATCCGCCGCCCTGCCGTTTGGACCTG
Organism: Chloroflexota bacterium; assembly: GCA_009692745.1. Lineage (GTDB taxonomy): Bacteria > Chloroflexota > Anaerolineae > Epilineales > SHYO01 > SHYO01. The sequence continues at coordinate 3,654 of SHYO01000209.1, read as the reverse complement.
CTGCAGGTCGACGTTGTGGGCAGCAGCCATGCGCTGGGCTACAGGGGTGGCAGCGGGAGCGCTGGGCGCAGCGGCGGCAGCTTCAGCCGGGGACGAGATCAGGGCAATTACCTGACCTACCGGCACCTCTTCACCCTCGGCGGCAATCACGCGGCTGAGGATGCCGCTCCCAGGTGCTTCAACTTGAACAGCTACTTTGTCCGTCTCGATTTCAAGTAGTGGCTCGCCCTTCTGCACCGTACTGCCCTCGGCTTTCAGCCAACGCACCACCGTGCCAGTATCTTGAGCCATCTCCAGCTTGGGCATGATCACATCTATCGGCATCTGCCTGCTTCTTTCTGCTTTCTATCTGCGGCCTAACAATTCCAATGCGGTCTTCACCACCAGCTCTTCGTTGGGTATGGTAGCATCCTCAAGCGGAGGACTGAAGGGCACCGGCACATCAAAAGCTGCAATGCGGCGTACCGGCGCATCCAGGTAGTAGAATGCCCCTTCGGTAATCACTGAGGCCAGCTCGCCGGTGATTCCGTAGCGGCGGTAGCCTTCATCCACAATCAGGGCGCGAGAGGTCTTTTTGGCTGAGCTAATCAGAGTTTGGGCGTCCAGCGGGAAGAGCGTGCGCGGATCGATCACCTCGGCGCTGATACCTTGTTCAGATAAGCGTTCCGCAGCGCTAAGAGCTATATGCACCATGCTGGAGGTTGCCACGATCGTAATGTCTTGCCCTTCCCGCTTGACATCAGCCAGGCCTAACGGGATGGTATACTCGCCTTCTGGCACCGGGCCTTTCAACTTGTACATCATCTTATCTTCGAAAATGATCACAGGACTGTTATCACGGATGGCGCTCTTCAGCAGACCTTTAGCGTCATAGGGAGTCGAAGGGATGACGACCTTCAGGCCGGGAATGTGGGAGGTCCAGGCGTGCAGGCTCTGGGAGTGCTGGGCTGCCGAGCGGCGGCCGGCGCCCATCGTCGTGCGCAGCACCATCGGCACGGATAGTTTGCCGCCGGACATGTAGTAGGCCTTGGCTGCCTGGTTCACCATCTGGTCCATGACCAGGGTGGTAAAGTCGCCAAACATGATCTCGAGGACCGGCCGCATACCGGTCAGAGCTGCGCCAATTGCTATGCCAGCTATGCCTGCCTCTGAGATGGGCGTGTCAATCACCCGCTTGGGGGTGAACTCCGCCTGGATCCCCTCAGTTACTTTGAATACGCCGCCTGCTCCTCCCACGTCCTCGCCCATCAAAAACACGCGTGGATCGCGGCGCATCTCTTCAGCCAGGGCTTCGCGGATGGCTTCCGCGAAGGTTAGTTCCCGGCCATTAACGGCGGCATGAAGTTCATCCGGCCGAGGCTCAAGCGTAGACATGTTCAGTTACCTCCTCAAGGGGTGGGAAGGGAGATGCTTTGGCGAACTCTATACCTTCCTGAATCTCACGCCTGGCGTCGGCATCCACCCGCTCCAGGTCGGCTGGGGTAGCGTGGTTATGAGAGATCAGCCATTCAGCGTGACCCGCGATGGGATCGCGCTGCTCTTCCCACTCTTTCTCCTCTTCACGGGTACGGTAAGCGCGGAGCTGGTCGCCAACGTGATGCCCGCGATAGCGGTAGGTATTGCACACCAGAAAAGTGGGACCATCGCCGGCCCGGGCGCGCGCCACAGCCTCGCTGGCGCAGGCGTGCACCGCCAATACATCCTGCCCATCGACCGTGAAGGAAGGGATGCCGAAGGCCCGGCCGCGCGCCGTAATGTCTGCCCCGGCCGTGACGGAGACCATCGGGGTGTACTCGCCATACTGGTTGTTTTCGCACAGGTAGATCGCCGGCAGCTTCCAACTGGCAGCCATATTCATAGATTCGAGGAGCAGGCCCTGGTTCAAGGCGCCATCGCCGAAGAAGCTGATCACAACCTGGTCCGTGCCGCGCATTTTGGCCGAGAGTCCGGCTCCGGCTGCGATGGCGGCGCTGCCTCCCACGATGCCGTTAGCACCCAGATTGCCCATATCCTGGTCGGCAATGTGCATAGAGCCACCTTTGCCGCGGCAGTAGCCGTCCACCTTGCCTAACAACTCCGCGAACATGCGGTCGATCCGCGCCCCCTTGGCGAGACAATGGCCGTGGCCGCGATGCGTACTGGTGATATAATCATCCCGGCGCAGCGCGGCGCACGCTCCGACCGGTACGGCTTCCTGCCCAATGGAGAGGTGGGCCAGACCAGGCATGATGGCGGCGGTGTACAGCTCCCACACCGCTTCCTCAAACCGGCGGATCGTGACCATCTGACGGTAGAGTTCAATAAATTGGTCCGTATTAAGCATAAAGTATCCTCGACTCATCTAGTTTGACGGCACGGGTTGCACTACGATTTTCAATCCGCTACGGCTGGCGGCACGGGCGAAAGCCTGCTCCCAATCCTGTAACGGGAAAACGTCCGAGACGAGAGATCTGGTGTCTACCTGACCGCTCCCGGTGAGACGCAATGCCCGCTCCCAGGAAGTGGGGCTTGAGGCAAACGACCCCCGCACGGTTAGGTCTCTGAGCACGATCAGGTCCAGGTCCGAGGGGACGGGTTTGCCAAACAGGCCCACCTGGATGATGCGCCCTTGCTTGCGCGCCAGGCGCAGAGCCAAGCCGAACGCCGCACCGGCGCCGGAACACTCGAAAACCACATCGGCTCCAGGCGCGCCGGGTTCAGAAACTCCCAGGGTAGCATTCAGTTGGTCGGGCAAATCCGGGTCCTCGGCGTACAATATGGCATCTGCGCCCAGAGTCTGGCCCAAATTCAACCGCGCCGCATCGCTGCGCAAACCAATAAGGGTTACGCGAGCGCCTGCAGCCCTGGCAACCTGCAGGGTTAACAGACCAATGGCTCCAGGTCCCAGGATGGCGACGCGTTCGCCGGCTTGGAGCTGGCCCACCTCAAAAACGGCTTTAGTGACACAGGCCAGGGGCTCGGTCAGGCAGGCAGCGATAAAATCCTGCCTGGCGGGCAGGTGATAGAGACCGGAGGCCTGCACGATCATACGCGGTGCAAAGGCGCCATGCACACCACCGCCGTAAGAGAGGCGCGAGGCGCACAAGGCAGGCTGGCCCGCCCTGCAATACCGGCATGCTCCACAGTACATAGCAGTCGTAATGGAAGTGACCCGATCTCCAATTGCCCATCCGGTGACATCGTCCCCCAATTCGTGGATGGTGCCGCAGAATTCGTGGCCGAGTATGACAGGCGGGCGGCAGGGATATTCACCGTCGCGGATGTGCAAATCCGTACCACAAATCCCCACAGCCCGAATTTCCAGGGATACCTGGCCCGGCCCCGGGTGTGGCTCGGGAATATCGCACAGTTCCAGGTGACCCGGACCGGCGGCAAGCTTCATCAGTGCGTTCATCTGCCGATACCTCCAGTGGTGCGCAGCTCTGAGATCTCCACATACAGCAGCCTACCATCTCATTATAACCTCCTTTTTCCCCGCTGTCCAGCCCTCCCTCGCCACTTCGCCACGGGTGGGCGTCAAAGTTTTGCGTTATCGCATCTATGCCTGTTTTCCAGGGTTTACTGATTCTTATTGGTAATTGGCCCGCGAAACGGCCAACAGTATCTCCCTAAAGATGGAATTTCTTGTTACAAGGCTGGTTGAGCCTCCTGCAG
>SHYO01000024.1 GCA_009692745.1 Chloroflexota bacterium | reverse complement strand
GCGAGTCGATGTATGCTTGATCTGGCACTGGGGTTTCCATGAACAGGGTCTCCTTTCTTGGTTTGACAACCGTAAGGATAGTCCTGCTCTGGCCCCAGTGCCAACTTGTGCTGCGTTTCCTCGCTCTTGCTATTTCGCATAATCGGTTATAGACTATCAGAGAGCGATGCGGGCCCAGCAGGCGCTTTTTATCTGGTCGTCACCGGCGTAGTAGACAGCGAAGATTTCGCCGCTAGGGAGCAGCAGGCCACGCGGGTGGCCGAAGCGCCAGGCAATCATGTCGTTCCATAGATCCGCCTGGGCGCGGGAACTCTGGGCGCCGGGTTCCGTACCAATGCGGCTATCATAAACAATTACCTCCTGCGAGCGATCCCAGGTGCGGCCAAAATCCTCGCTGATAGCCAACCGGATGCCGGGCGGATTGCGCCGGTGGGTATAGATGGCCGCCAGGCGGTTGCCCCCGAGGGCGATGGGCTGGCAATGTTGGCCCGGCAAGCCGGTCTCCTGTGGCACGGTCCAGCTACGAGCATCCTTTGAACCCCACGAAATGTGAATATCCTCATCCTTGCCGGTAGCAGGATTGTGGGTCCAGTACATGACGACCAACTCTCCGGTTTCCGGATGTACGGCATGACGTTGGTCCCAATAGTACAGAGCGCGCTGCGGGTGGTGGGCGAGCGTGACAAATTCCGGCCAGGTGGCGCCTTGATCGTAGGAAAGGCGGAAGTAAGCGCCGGGCCAGGCGGGCGAGGGGTCATCATATTCCTTCCATGTCTCGTACGCTTGGGCGAGAACCCCATTGGGCAGATGCAGGATGACGCTGGAGGCAGGGGAAGCGCCAACGTGGGGGGCGGTGTCCATATGGCGCCGGGGGCCCCAGGTGCGCCCTCCGTCGGTGGAGGTGGTATGAAAGGTGCGCATGGGCAGCAGGCCCTGAGTTTGGGGATTGATAAAGGGTAAAGCCGGATCGGAGCCATCGGTCCAGAGTCCGGTGGCGGTGAGCACGCCTGGGGCGTCTTCGCCGATGAAGAAGCCTTTGACTTCGCCGGGGGTGCCATCCCAAGCGCCCCGGCCGTAGCCGTCGAAGCGCTCCTGCCAGGTATTACCGCCATCGGTGCTGGCCATGACACATTCGTGGCCGTCGGGAGATTCGCGGTCACTGCCCCGGCGGAAACTGACCAGCAGGGTACCATCGTGGAGCAAAGCCGCGGCCGTGCGGGAACAGGAGCGCTGGTGGAAGGGAACGCCGTGGCCGTTGTGGACGTAACCGGATGCGACGATATGCATGGGATAAAGCCTCCTTTTCTATGTAATCTGCGCCATGATGCCCAACGGGGTTGGGTGCCCGACCGGGTTGGGTGCTAATCTGCGGTTCAGAGGGCAAACACCTTCAACACCTCGTCGCCGTAGTGGTTGATCACTTTCACCGCGATCTTGCCAGTCTCGGGCTTATCGAACGGCCGGCTTACCGTGCTGTAGAGGCTGCTCCAGGCGGCTTCGTCAATCTCGGCCCGCAGCGCCCGCTTGAGCTTGTCGTACGGTTCATCGGCCCCGGTGAAGTAGGCGCGGCGCACGAAGAAGCTCTCGCCGTTATAATCGGTGTCGATGAACCAGCAGGCGATGTCATCGGTGGAGGCGCTGCGAATCTGCCCGGTGGTCGGGTCGTACACGTCCACCCCCTTGATCTCGGCCACGATCTGCCCGTCGGGCTGTGCCCTGATCTCTACATCCGGCTCGCCGAAGACCATAAATAGGTTGCCGGCGCCGGTCTTCTTGAGCAGCTCATCTCCCATCGCCAGGTCGGGGTTCATCTTGGCCGGCAGCACGGTCAGCTTGCCGTACCGTTTTACCTCTTCGCTGACGTGCGGGTCGAAGGCGAAGCCGCAGACCACCAGCGTGTCGAAGCCCACCCCCTGCACCGCTTCCTTGGCGGCCTCCTTCACCTGCTGCGGGCCGACGGTGCCGTGTTCGGGACCGATGGAGATCGCCACGCGCCGCCGCTGTCCCCCCGCCTCGGTGTATTCGCCCGCCGCCTGCAGCCAGGCCCCGGCGTAGGGATCGAGCCGGTCGAAAGTCAGCCGTTCGCCCCTGCGCGTGTTCTGCACCCCGGCCTTCCTGAGGTTGTCCAGGATCATCGTGGCGAAATCCTGCTGCCGGTGGGCTTCCTGCGCAGTCGGTGCGCCCTCCTGCTGCTCGTCGCCGGTGGACAGCACACGGTGCGGCGACAGGCTTTCCACCGAAAACGGCCCGCATACCCGCACCCGCTTATGGTCTTCGTAGGGCTGGTCGTAGAGCGTTTCCGTCTCGGTGTGGCGGGCGATGGCGGCGTCGATCTGCTCGCGCGTCATGCCTTCTTTGATGTCCGGGTTGTTGGCGATGGATTTGAGCGTGACGTGCGGCACGCGCTTGTAGACGAAGCCCTTGCGGATGTCCTGCCCGGCAGGGTGCAGCGGCGGGAATTTGCCCGTCAATTCCGCCTCTCTTTGGATGCCTTCGGGCGAGTCGGCCAGTAAGTAGTAGGGGTACCTGGCGGCCATCAGCCGGGTGCGGGCCAGCGCCAGGGACACGCGGCTGGTGTCGCAGGTGATCCAGCGCCGCCCCCACTGCTCGGCGACGTAGGCGGTGGTGCCGCCGCCGCAGGTCGGGTCCAGCACCAGGTCGCCGGGGTCGGTGGTCATCAGGAGGCAGCGCTCAATAACCTTTGAGTTTGTCTGAACGACATAGATTTTATCCTCACCGTATCCACCGCTTCGCGTGTCGTCCCAAATGTCATTTCGTGGCTTGAAGGCGAAATCATCGAGATAGCGAATGAAGGTCAGACTTGATCCTACTCCCAGCAGCCGACGTGCTATGTTGAGCCGGTCTAGACCCGGTTTGTCAGTCCTAAAGGTGCCGGCGCCAGGTGTGAATCTCTTACCCTCGAATAAATATTCTCGAAGGTCATTACCCTGCGCTGGTCGTTGATTGGTCAATGGATTCGGTCGATATATGCGTGCTCCAACTGGCAGAGCCTTCGCACCATTAACTTCATCGTCACTCATCCGACGACGAGATCCGTCGGGCATTTCGGCGAATCGAAGATTGTCTTCCTCGGCCACAATTCTCCCTTCATAGAGAGGACGATATTTCACTATGCCTTTATCCTTTGCGAACCAAAGAATCATATCATAGGTATTGTCAAGCAGTTGACTTCCTTTTCCAGTGGTCTTACGAAAAACAATCTGCGAGCATTGGTTCTCACTCCCAAACACCTCATCCATCAAGTTTCGCACCAGATGCACATTCTCATCGCCAATCTGGACGAAAATAGAGCCGGTCTCGGTCAGCAGGTCGCGGGCCACCACCAGCCGGTCGCGCAGGTAGGCCAGGTAGGAGTGGATGCCCAGCTTCCAGGTGTCGCGGAAGGCGCGGATTTGCTCCGGCTGGCGGGTGGCGTCCTCGGCGCTGCCATCCTTCACATCCCGCTTGCGCGTGCTCACCTGCCAGTTGGAGCCGAACTTGATGCCGTAGGGCGGGTCGATGTAGATGGTCTGCACTTTGCCGCGCAGCCCTTCCTTCTCCGCCAGGCTGGCCATCACCAGCAGCGAATCGCCCAGGATCAGGCGGTTCGTCCAGTTCTGTTCGTGCTGGTAAAACTCCACCTTTTGCTCGAACTCGGCCGGGCCGCCGTTGAAATCGGCAAACAGGTTCAACTGGTAGGCGGCGGCCGCTTCCCTCAGCCCGCTGCCGGGGGGCGCCGCCTGCGCCAGCAAATCGTTAATCAGCGCCTGCGGGTGAATCTTCTCCTGGATGTAGATCGGCACGGCGGGCACGGCCAAATCTTGCGCGTCCTGCTCATCCTTACCGCGCCACACCAACTGCGGGTCCAGCGATGGGTCGCGCGCATAGCGCAGCGTCTTGGGGGCCTGTTCGTCGTCCGCCACGAAGTCGCGCAGCTCCTCGGTGGGGATGTTACTGCGCCGGTCGGTGTGGTGGAAGGCATCGATTTTCGTTGGGGTGGTGTGCTTCTTAGCCATGCGTGGTCTCCCTTCTGGACGCCGCCTGCGCCTGCAAGTACCCCCGGATGAGATGCTGCGCGTCCCACGGGTCGGCCACTTCGATGAAGTCCCAGCGGCCGAAGCCGCCGTGGTGATTGATGGCCGGCACCCACAGCGTCCGCGCCGTAGCCACCTTGGCAGCTTTATCTTTCTTCTTCTCGCCGGTCACCTCCACGATCAGGTGCAAGAGGTCATCCGCGCCGTGGCCGTCGTCAAGACAGGCGATGAAATCGGGGACGTACTGCCGCTCTTCGCCGTTCAGGGTGTAGGGAATGGTGAAGCCCAGGTTGTGGTTCTTGACGTAACGCACTACCTCGTCCATCTCTTCCAGGGCGGCCGCCATCTTCTGTTCCCACGAGTCCGTGTCGGCCACCACATGGGAGATGTGGCACTTGTCAGCGCGGGTGGCGAAGACCGGCCGGGTGGTGTCGAAATCCACGTAACGCGTGGAGCCGAGGGTGTCATAGGGGCGCAGCATAGGCTTGAGCGCCGCCCTGCCGTCGCCGCCATCGACAATCGCCTGGTAGATGCGGTCGGCCGCGTCGTGCGCAAACTCGATCAGCAGCAGCAGTTGTGGGAAGGTGTTGTCCTTGAGCGTGACGCATTCCGCCAGCCAGCGTTTGGCGATGCCAAGCAGTTGCGGAAAGAGCCAGGGCTTGTCGTTGCCGTCGTCGTCGCGGAAATACCTTTCCAGCGTGAGCTTGGCCAGCCGGAAGGCCACCTCGTTGGGCCGGTGGCGCTGCAGATCGTCGAGGGTGTGGATGCTGGCCTCGCCGACGATGGGCGCGCTTTCGGTCCGGGTGGGAATGTCGGCGGTGGAGAGGGCCAGCCGGGAGGCAGCGCCGAAGCTGGCGCTGAGGCGCTCGCCGGACACGTCGTAGCGGTAGCCGAGCAGCCGGGGGAAGGTGATTTCGCACACGATGCGGCTTTCCAACGCACGGACGCGCGAGGGCAGCGGGCCGGGCTGGGGGTCTGGGGCGGAGCCGCTGCACGGGATGAAGGAAAACGGCACACCGTACACTTCGGCGTATTCGGGGTCGAAATGGCCGTGCTCGTTGGCGGCGTAACTCATGCGCCGCAGGGCGCGGCCCACCACCTGCTCGCACAGCAGTTGTGTGCCGAAAGCGCGCACGCCCAGCACATGGGTGACCGTCTTGGCATCCCAGCCTTCGGTGAGCATGGAGACGCTGACCACGCACTTCACCTGTTCGCCCAGTTTGCCGGTCTTGCCGACCGTGTTCATCACTTCGCGCAGCAGGTCCTCATCGGTGAGATCCTCGGCGTCGCGGCCGGGGAAGCGGGCGCGGTAATCGGCCTTGAACTCGTCGATTTCCCGGGCGGCGATCTTCTTGAAGTCATCGCTCATAGATGCGCCGGATTCGAGCTGCTGGCTGTCCACCAGGATGGTGTTCGGCCGGTGCAGCCAGCCGCCGCGGCCATCGTCGTTGCGGAAGATGGGCAGTTGCCCGGCCTGGACGACGGTCTCTGCCCCGATCTGTTTTTCCCAACCGGCGATAAAGTCGAAGACCAGCTTGGAGACGTTGGTATTATTGCAGACCACGATGAAAACGGGCGGGGTGATGCCGCGGGCGCGCGCTTCGGCGTTCTGTTCCCACAGGCGGTAATATTTTTCGTAGTTGCTGTAGAGACTGTGCAGCGCGCCTTGCAGCTCGGCGGGCAGTTGCGGTTCGGCGCCGGCCGCCTCTGTTTTGCGCCCTTTCTTCGGCAGGTGCTCGCGGATGCGCAGCCACAGGTCGCGGTAAGTCGGCTGCTCGCCGGTCATGGCGTCGTCGGCCACGGGCACGCGCGGCACCTTGACGATGCCGGCCTCGATGGCGTCGATCAGAGAGAAGTCGGAGACCACCCACGGGAAAAGCGTGCCTTCCGGGTAGCCCGAGCCGCGCAGGAAGAACGGGGTGGCCGAAAGATCGTAGATGGCCTTCACCCCGATCTTGGCTTTCACGGCCTCGATGCCGGAAATCCAGATGCGCGCCTCTTCCTCGCGGCTCCTGGCCTCGATGCGCTCGTCGCCGCTGAGGCTTTCCTCCGCGCCGTCGGGTTTGCGGCGGTAGCAGTGGTGGGCTTCGTCGTTGATAACGATAATGCTCTTCTTGCTGCTCAACTCGCGGCAGACGCGCCGCACCATCTGGTCAGGGGTCTCCTGGTTGGCGCCGCTGGCATTCTGCCCGGCGAGCTCCTTCGTCAACCTGGCGCCGTCCGCGCTTTCGCGCAGTTGAAAGGCGTGGAAGTTGGTGATCAAGATTTTGGCCTGTCCGAGCTGCTCCTGGAGCTGGGCCGGCACGATATCGCGCTAGCGGTAGTAGTTCTCCGGGTCGTTGGGCAGCAGCACGCGCAGCCGGTCGCGGATGGTAATGCCGGGCGTGACGATCAGGAAGGTATCGGAGAAGCGGGCATCCTGCGGGTTGGCGCGCTTGTTCAGCGTCTGCCAGGCGATAAGCATGGCCATCACCACGGTCTTGCCGGAGCCGGTGGCCATCTTGAACGCCGTGCGCGGCAGGCCGGGATTCGAGGTGTCGTTCGCCTCGCGCAGCGCGTTCTCGATCCAGCCGTCGCCGTACTTCCGGGCGACCTCGGCCAGGTAGATAGCAGTTTCCAGGGCTTCGTTCTGGCAGAAGAAGAGCTTCTTCTCGCGCTCGGGATCGGTCCAGTAAGCAATTAAGCGCGCGGTAACCGGCGTCACCCCCACGTAGCCGCCCTTGCGCCATAGTGCCACGCGGCGGCGGATATCATTGACCAGCTTGTTCTCTTCGATGCGATCCTGGGTCCACTCCGTGTCGAAATGCAGTTGTTTGGCGTTCTTCTTCTTCGGCCTGGCGATAGGCACAAAGTAGGAACTGCTGCGCCTTCCGGCCACGATTTCATTACTGATGCCCTCATCGGTGAATCGGAAATGGCGGGACGGCTCGTCGAACGGTGAGTTGATAATCGGGTTCTCGATGACAACCTGGCTCATGCGGTCACGTTCCTTACATGTGCTTCTATACGATGGGCGGTCTAAGTTGTACCGCCGGCGGCTGGCAACCCCGCGCCGGTTTCAGCGCGTTGTTAACTGGAGATAATTATACTATAGGATAGGATAAAATGGCCTGCGGTAGCATGACGCCTCTTTGCCGGCGCCGGGATTTACGGGGGGTTGCGGGCAACCCTTTTAACATTGGGCCAAAAACGGCCCCAAAATCCGGCTGAAACAGGTAAAAAACAGGCAGAAATGACGTCTGTGACAACCTTAAATTTCTCTAGATTTTATTAGATTATATATAGAGGGGCTGGGGCAGTTACCACCGCCCAGCCCTCTATAAAAGCCCTACTTCCTGCCGGTGTGAGCCCCCCGGTCCAGGTAATAACCTCTCGCTTTAAGTAAGGTCTCAGGGTTACCGCCAGGCGCGGAGGGCAGCGCGGGCGGCGTGATAGCCGCACATACCGTGGACGCCGCCGCCGGGGGGCGTGGAGGCGGAACAGATATACAGACCCTTGACGGGGGTGCTGTAGGGCACCAGGCGGGGAACGGGACGGGTAAAGAGCTGCCAGAGGTCTTGTACGCCGCCGTTGATATCCCCGCCGACGTAGTTGGGATTGTACTGCTCAAGCGCCAGGGCTGACATGGTATGCCGGGCCAGAATCCGGCTGCGGAAGCCGGGGGCAAAGCGCTCGACCTGCGCCTCAATGCGGGCGGTCATGTCAAAGGTGGAACCGTGGGGTACATGGCAGTAGGCCCAGGCGGTATGCTTGCCCTGGGGGGCGCGGGTAGGATCGAAGAGGGTGGGTTGCACCAGCAGGACGAACGGGTTGGCGGGCGGCTCACCCCGCCAGACGGCCCGCTCGGCAGCGGCAATCTCTTCCAGAGTGCCGCCTATATGCACGGTACCGGCACGACCACAGGCGGCAGCCCGCCAGGGAATGGGGGCATCCAGCGCCCAATCTATCTTGAAGACGCCGGGATCGTAGCGATAACCGGCAAGCTGGCGGCGGTACCCGGGCGGCAGACGCGCACCTGCCAGGCTCAGCAACTGGCGGGGGGCAATATCGCAGAGCACAGCCCGCGCCGGGGGCAGATCTGCCAGGTGGACAATGCGAGTGCCGGTGACAACCTCTCCCCCCAGGGCGCGCAGGTAGGCGGTGAGGGCATCGGCAATTTTTTGCGAGCCGCCACGGGCTACGGGCCAACCCAAAGCGTGGCCGGCCATGCCCAGCACCAGGCCGAAAGAGGCAGAAAGCGGCTGTTCGAGGGGCAGCATGGAGTGGGCGGCCATCCCGCCGAAGAGCGCCCGCGCTTTCGTACCCCGGAAATGGCTGGCGGCGAGGCCACGAGCAGAGCGTAGAGCCAGCAGGCCAAAGCGGGCCAGCGCCAGGGGATGGCGCGGCAAAGGGAGAGGACTCAGCAGGTCCGGGGCCAGCTTGTGCCAATCTGCCGCCAGCGGGGCCATCAGGCGGCGGTAGGCATCGGCGTCAGGGTCCAGGGTAGCTGCGGTAGCGGCCACGGAGCGCTCCAGCACAGCCGCCGTGCCATCGTCTTGCGGGTGGGCCAGGGGGGCGGGCGGGTGGACCCAGGCCAGCCCGTAATCCGCCAGCGGCAGACGACTGAAGAAAGGGGAGCCAAGCCCAAGGGGATGGGCGGTAGAACAGACGTCGTGGATAAAGCCGGGCAGGGTTAGCTCTGCCGAGCGGGTGCCGCCCCCGGGGGTGTCCGCTGCCTCGTAGACCCGAATAGAGTGACCGGCCTGGGCCAGGGTGATGGCCGCCGCCAGGCCGTTGGGGCCGGAGCCGATAACGAGGGCATCGTGGGAGGTAGGGAAAGGGGAATTGGTGATGGTTAGAAACCTCTGGCCCACCGGTTGATGAAGGTTAATAATTATTAAATCCGGTAATCCTATGTTCAGGATCGTTGCCAGCGTGATGACGGATGACGAAGCTCTGCGCTGTAAGCGGCAGCGCGGGGCTGAAGCCACCGCGCTAAAAGAGCAAAGCTCGGCGAGCTAAAATAAAGCTTATGGCAGCATTTCCAGCCCGTATGGCTTCGCTCTCTCAGCGTATGGCTTCAGCCTAGCGGTCTGCGGCTGATATTAAAAACCGGTCCATCGGGAGCGCTACATATTGGTACTATGCCACATAATGCAAACCCGCGTCTAGTGAAAGTGACTTGGATTCTGTAGCACCGCACGGGCGAGGAGACCTCACCCCTACGATTGGCCGAAATTTCCTAAAAGGGTGCCCCTTTGCAGAAAGGAGCACCCTTGATATGTGTTTATAGGGCCAGATAAATCGGGCCAACCTGCTACACCAGCAAAGCCATACCGCCGCTCCCCGTATCTGCGCCGCCGGAGAGGGCGCCGGTCTGGGGATCGATGGCGATGGCGTGGACGTGGGCCAGGCCGCCGTGGCTCTGGGGCAGGCGGGTGATAGGATGCTTGCGGCGCACGACGTCGCAGACATACTCGGGAATGCGCGCCTGGACCTTGATCATATCCCCCTCACAATCGAAGCGGGGAGCCAGGACAGCTTCGCTGGCGCTCATGCCGAAATCCAGGATATTCAGGATGACTTGCAGGGTGGAGGTGATGATACGGGTAGCGCCGGGGGCGCCGGCGACGATGATGGGCTTGCCATCCTTATAAACAATCGTAGGGGTCATGCCGGTAGTGCGCCCCTTCTTAGGTGCGAAGGAGTTGGGATGGCCCGGGTAGGGGTGGAAGTTGACCATAGAGTTGTTATACATGAAGCCCATACCGGGCGTGATGACGCCGCCTGAGGAACCCAGGGAATGGGTGAGAGCGACACAGTTGCCTGCTTTGTCCACCACGCTGACGTGGGTGGTATCGGGCGGCTCGGTGGCGGTGAAGGAGACTTTGATCGGCTCCCCCTCGTCGATACGGTCGCGCCACTCGGCAGCCCGCTCTTTGGAGGTCATCCAGGCCAGGTGTACATCCGAAAACAGGGGATCGGCCAGGTAAGGGTTGCGGTCGGCGAATGCCGCTTTCATAGCCATAGAGACCAGGTAGATATATTCGGGAGAATTATGCTCCATCGAGCCCAGGTCATAACCTTCCAGGATATTTAGGATGGCAACCAGGGTGGGGCCGCCGTGGGGCGGCTGGGAGGAGGTCACGCCGTAGCCCCGATAGGTGCCGCCCGCAGGCTGTTCATCCCGCAGTTGGTATTCGGCCAGGTCCTGGGCAGTGACGAAGCTGTTGTTAGCCGCCAGGTCAGCACTGATACGTTGGGCCAAGTCGCCGTGGTAGAAGTCATCAGCACCCTTTGCGGCAAGCTCGCGTAGTGTGCGGGCATAGTCGGGATTGCGCAGGGTGTCACCGGCGTCATAGGGTGAGCCATCGGCTTTGAGGTAAACGCGGCTGCCCTCGGGGTTGTTCTTGATATAGTCCAGCAGGGAGGCGGCTTCGCGGTAAGCGGCTTTGGTGGTCCAATAGGCAGCCAGGTGATTGCTGACCACAAAACCTTCCTCGGCAATCCGGATAGCGGGGGCGATGGCCTGTTCCCAGGAGATCGTGCCCCAGCGCTCCAATATGGTGGATAGACCTTTCACCGCGCCGGGGGTGCAGATGGCCTGGTAGCCCATGTCGTTGACTTTGCCTTTGAGGAAATAGCCCCAGCCGTCGGGGTTGGGCCGGATGACGATATCCTGCCACATCTCTGGTCTGACTTTTGAGCCGGCCACCGCGGGGGCATCGACGATGACGGAGTGGCCCGGCGCGTCCCCGGCGCGGTGGAAGTTGAGCAGAATGTAGCCGCCCACACCGCAAGAGTGGGGATTGAGAATATACTCGACAAAGGCGCAAGTAACCGCAGCGTCAATGGCGTTGCCACCTGCTATCAAGACTTTGGCGCCCTCTTCTACCGCATCGGGTTCGGGTGCAACAATCATACCGGGCATGAGATGTCTCCTTTAGGAATGTTTTTTGATTACTATAGCATGATATTGGGTTCTGGTGAAAGTAGATGCGGTCTCCTGGCCGCACCTCTTCCGGGAGCGCCAAAGACGTGCAGCCGGAGGCAGTACCTACTAAAGAAAATTTCTCACCGTGCTCGTCTGGAGATCAAAGACCGCACCTTTCATGCGCGGTGGCAAACCTTGCTCATAAAAAACTCTGCGTGCCCTCCGTGGTCTCTATGTCAGGCTATTTGCAGGGGCATACCGGCGCCGGCGGGATCGGCGCCGCCGGAGAGTTTTCCCGTGACGGGATCGATGGCGATGGCATGGACCATAGCCAGGCCGCTGTAACTCTGGGCCAGGCGGCGGATGGGGTGTTTTGGACGCACTTGAGCGCAGATGTACTCCGGTATACGGGGCTGGCAGAGGATGATGTCCCCTTCGCAGGCAAAGCGGGGCGCCAGGATGGCATCTTGAATCCCCATACCGAAGTCGATGAAGTTCACAATCACCTGGGCCAGGGAACCCATGATGCGGTTGCCGCCGGGGGCGCCGATGATCAGGGCCGGTTGGCCGTCTTTGTAGATGATGGTAGGTGTCATATTGGTGATACGCCCTTTGCCCGGAGCGATGGAATTGGGATGGCCGGGCAAGGGGTGGAAGAGGGCCATCGAGTTGTTGTACATAAAGCCCAGGCCGGGGGAGATGACGCCGGAGGAGGCCCCCAGGGAATGGGTCAGGGAGACACAGTTGCCCTGGTGATCGACGACGCTGATATGGGTGGTATCAGGGGAATCGACAGGTATGGTAGAAACCTTGATCGGCTCACCCCGGTCAATCCGATCTCGCCACTGAGCGGCGCGGGATTTAGAGGTCATCCACTCTACGGGCACAGCCGAGAATTCCGGATCAGCCAGGTAGGGGTTGCGATCGGCGAAGGCGGATTTCATAGCCATAGAGGCAAGGTAGATGTACTCCGGCGAGTTATGACCCAGGGCCGCCAGGTCATAGCCCTCCAGAATATTGAGCATCTCCAGCAGTACAGGGCCGCCGTGGGGCGGGGGGCAGGTGGCAATGGTGTAGCCGTGATAGGTGGTGACGATGGATTCGGTTTCCCGCAGCCGGTATGTAGCCAGATCGCGAGGGGTGATAAAACTGCCGTTGGCAGCCAGGTCGGCGCTGATGCGGCGGGCCAGCTCACCCTGGTAAAAGTCGTCCGCCCCTTTTTCGGCTAGTTGGCGCAGGGTGCGGGCCAGATCCGGGTTGCGCAAGAGCTCGCCGGCATCGTAGGGGGAGCTATCGGCATGGAGATAGATGCGACTGGCTTCGGGATTGCGGCGGATATACTCCATCGCACTGGTTCTCTCGGTGTAGGCTCCTCTGATTTTCCAACCATCGGACATTTGCTGGCCGACAACAAAGCCCTCCTCGGCAATCTGGATAGCCGGGGCAATAGCCCGTTCCCAGGAGATGGTGCCCCAACGTTCCAGCATGGCGCCTAGAGCTTTGACAGTGCCGGGGGTGCAGATAGCCTGATAGCCGATATCGTTGACATCCCCTTGGAGCAGATATCCCCAACCATCGGCGCTGGGGCGCAGGTAGATATCCTGCCACATCGTGGGGGTCGCTTTTTCACCGGCTACAGCGGGGCCATCCAGCAGGACAGGATTTTGCGGAGCTTGGGCCAGATGGAGGTTCAGTAAGAAGAAGCCGCCCAGGCCGCAGCTCTGCGGGTCGAGGGTGGATTGGACAAAGGCACAGGTAACAGCGGCGTCGATGGCGTTGCCGCCGGACATCAGCACCTTGGCTCCGGCTTCAACGGCTACGGGTTGGGGAGCGACGATCATTGCTGGCATGGGGGAGATCCTTTCTGACTACCGGTTATTATCCTGCCGTTTTTATCCTGCTGTACTCAGCACTCAGCTGTACTCAGCACTCAGCTGTACTCAGCACTCAGCTGTACTCAGCACTCAGCTGTACTCAGCACTCAGCTGTACTCAGCACTCAGCTGTACTCAGCACATATCCTGTTGGATTTGTTTTTGCCATTATCCCACAAGCCGGGCTAACTGTTCTGCCAGGCGCTGGCTTTGTTCTGCGAGGCCGGAGAGACGTTGGCGCTCCCGGTCGACAACCTGGGCCGGAGCACGGCCGGTGAAGTTCGGGTTTGCCAGTAGCCCCTGGATACGCTGGATTTCGGTGTCCACTTTTTCCTGCTCCTGCTGCAACCGGTGGCGCTCGCGTTCCATATCGACCATACCGGCCAGAGGCAAGCGCACGGTGACGCCGCGAATCACGTTGGTCGCGCCGGCTTCCTCCTCAGATGCGCCATTGGCCGCAGCGGACAAGATCTGCAAGCGGGCCGGGTCGACGCGGGCCAACAAAGCAATAATCGGCGCTTGCTGCTGGAGGAGGGTAAAGGCTTCACCGGCCTGCAGGGTAGCTGCAATCTTACGCGCCGGCTCAACATTATGCTCAGCGCGCATGTTGCGGATAGCGCGGATCAGCTCTTGCAACAGGGCAAATTGTTCGGCAGCCTGAGGATAGGTAGGGCCGGCTTGGGGCCACGGGGCAATGATGAGCGCTGCCGGCCAGCCCTCGGATGGGGCGAGGCCCAGTTGCAGCTCTGCCTCGGCAGCCTTGAGATTCTGGTATATCTCCTCGGTGACGAAGGGGATAAAAGGGTGCAACAGGCGCAGCGTCTGTTCCATCACATAAACCAGGGTGGCGCCACAGGCTACGGCACTCACACCGCCTTGGGCCAACTCCAACTTGGCGACTTCAAGGTACCAATCGGCGAACTCATCCCAGAAGAATTCGTATACCTGGCGGCCGGCCTCGCCGAACTGGTAGGTGTCATAGAAGCGAGTAACCTTGGTGATGGTCTCGCTGAGGCGGTGGCGAATCCAACCATCGGCCAGGGTATAGTGTTCCGCCAGGTTGGCGCCGGATAGCGCCCGACGACCCAAATCGGCAGTGTCTATGGATTTATGTAAAGCATCAAAGTTACCCAGGATGAAACGGGCGGCATTCCAGAGCTTGTTGGCGAAGTTGCGGTTAGCGGCCACCCGCTCCAGGGAGAGGTTCATATCATTGCCCGGTGTGGAGCCGGTCAGCAGGGTGAAGCGCAAAGCGTCGGTGCCGTATTCATCCATCACCTGGATGGGATCGACCACGTTGCCCAGGGTCTTGGACATTTTGCGCCCCTGCTCGTCGCGCACCAGGCCGTGGAGATATACCGTGTGGAAGGGAGGTTCGTTGGTGAAAAGCAGGCCGGACATAATCATACGCGCCACCCAGAAGAAGAGAATATCGTAGCCGGTCTCCATCACCTGCGTAGGGTAGAAGCGGCGCAGGTCCGCGGTGTCATCGGGCCAACCAAGAGTCGAGAAGGGCCAAAGGCCGGAGCTGAACCAGGTGTCGAGAACATCTTCCTCCTGGCGCAGCGTGACATCCGCGCCCAAGCGGCGGCGCGCCTGGACATAAGCATCCTCTTCCGAGCGGGCCACAAAGATGGTGCCATCGGGAGCGTACCAGGCAGGGATGCGGTGGCCCCACCAGAGTTGGCGGCTGATGCACCAATCGCGGATATTTTCCAGCCAGTTGTAATAGACCTTCTCGAAACGCTCGGGAATGACCGTAATGCGGCCACGGCGGACGGCTTCCAGGCCCAATTCGGCCATAGGACGCATTTTGACGAACCACTGGTTTGAGACCATCGGTTCGATGATTTCGCCACCTCGCTGGGAACGGGGCACCGTCAGGCGGTAAGGTTCGGTTTTGATGGTCAAACCGGCGGCCTGCATGTCGGCCCATAGGCGCTTACGGCATTCGAAACGGTCTAAACCGGCGTAGGGACCGGCGTTAACATTCATGGTGGCGTCAGGGTTCATGACATTGATGATCGGCAAGCCGTGGCGCTGCCCAATGACAAAGTCGTTGGGGTCATGACCGGGGGTTATCTTCAGCGCGCCAGTGCCGAACGCGCGATCGACATAGGTGTCATGGATCACGGGGATGGGGCGCTTGATGATGGGCACCAGCATGGTCTCGCCGATGAGATGGCGGTAGCGTTCATCGTCCGGGTGGACACAGACGGCGGTATCTCCCAGGATGGTCTCGGGGCGCGTGGTCGCTACCGGGATGACTTCATCTTTGCCGGCCACCGGGTAGTTAAAGTAGTAGAGGGTGCCATCCTCTTCGCTGTATTCCACCTCCAGGTCGGAGACGGCGGTCTGCAAACCGGGGGACCAGTTGATGATATACTCACCGCGGTAGATAAGGCCCATATCCCATAGGCGGACAAAAGCCTCGCGGACGGCGCGGGATAAGCCTTCATCCAGGGTAAAGCGCTCGCGCTGCCAGTCGCAGGAGGCGCCCAGGCGGCGCAACTGCTCGACGATACGCCCGCCATACTTATTTTTCCACTCCCAGGCGCGCGCCTCGAACTTCTCACGGCCGATGGCCTGGCGGCTGGTGCCAGCCTCCCGCAGCGCTTTCTCCACCTGGAGCTGGGTAGCGATGCCGGCGTGGTCTTCGCCAGGCACCCACAGGGCAGCATCGCCAACCATGCGGTGGTAGCGAATCATCAGGTCTTCCAGGGCTACGAACATGGCATGGCCCAGGTGCAGCTCCCCGGTGACATTAGGGGGTGGGATAGAGATGACAAAGGGCGCGGCATCCGGCGGGGCAATCTCGGGCTTGAAGTACCCCTGGGATTCCCACCAGTCGTACATGCGGCGCTCCACCGTTTTAGGATCGTAGGTTTTAGCCAGTTCTTTGATGGGCATGGGCGGACTCCTTCAGGATAAACCCTGGAAAAATAAAAAACGCCTCTCCATCACAAGGACGGGGAGGCGAATATTCCCGTGGTACCACCCTGATTCCCAGCACTGTGGCTAAACACGGCGCCGGGCACTCTGCTGGCGATAACGGGCCGGCCCGAAGATCCTTATTACTCCAGGTTGGGGATCTCAGCTCACAGGCTACATTCGGCGCAGCACACCTGGGGCAGGCTTACAGCCTGGGGCCTGCCTTCTCTATCAGGGCCGGGGCGCTTACTCTTCCTGGTCATAGCTATTTAATGAACATCGTTTTAGAGCGCACTTAGTGTAGCGTAAGCAGGAAAGAATGTCAATTGATTCAAGGGGATTATGCCCTACCGTCCCAAGATGCGATCGGCGGTACAGGAAACCTGGGCATCCCTGACGGCCCGCCAGAAATCTGCGGAAAAGAGGTGCTTACCGGCCAGCAAGAGACTCATAGCGGCATATAGGGCACGGCTGGCGGCGACCAGAAAGGAGCGCCGCGCCAGGTTCCAGCGGGTAGCAGTCAGATAGGCATGGAAGACCCGTCCCTGCCAGTAGGCCGAATCGGCGGAGGCGCGCAGCCGGGAAAATGCGTCGCTCTCACTCAGGCAGAGATCGCGTGAAATACGATTGTAAGCAGGGCCTCCAACGTACTTCACGGTTGTTCTCCATCCAGCTCCGCGCAAGATATTGACCACAGGCGCCAGTGTATACACAAAATTGCCCTGTAAAGCTAGAAGTCTTTGGAAATGGGTCTCTTCGGCGATGGGAAATAGGGGCGAAAATCCCCCGATCTTAAAAAAAAGCTCTACTTTTACCACCGACGAACCACATTGGATCCATGATCCGGCCATCAGGTGGGCGGCGCAATTACCACTCTGGTGCAAGTTGACCTGGCCCAGAAGTTTTTCGTCTTCATCCACCAGGTTACCGGTGCCATATGCCAGGACGGCGTGCGGGTGGCGTTGGGTCAATTCCCAGAAACTCCGCAGCGCGCCGGGCAGCAGCCAGTCATCGTCGTCTAAGAAATGGAGATATGCTCCCCGGGCAATCGCCGCGCCGGTGTTGCGCGCCACGCTTACTCTGCGCCGGTTGGTATGGATGACACGGACCTGCGGCGCGGATTGCCAGGCAGCCGCAGCCAAAGATGCCCCCGAGTCGTTAACGACAATAATCTCAAAATCCGCGCCGGGAAAGTCTTGCTCTAATACGCTCTGGACCGCACGCGGTAAGGTAGAGCGGTCGATGGTGGCGATAATGGTGGAACAAAACATAGATCCTCGTCCGTTAATGGGATTTGCGAATAAAGACATTGAACCGGTAGGTGTTGTGAAAATACCCGGGAATCTCCTGGTCTTCAATGTCTATCTTCAGGGCCGGATCAGCCAGAGTTTGAGCGAACCAGTCCCTGGCATAGTATAGGTGGTCTAACCCCTGGTATTTCCGGTCATATTCGGCGGCGAGAAGTGCAACGGGTGCATCGCCATCACCTCATCGACTGGTTGTTTGACCAGTTCGAGGCCGATACCTCTCGGGAGGTCTTATATCGGCGCTTGGCTGCTTAATTGTTAAAAGTGCAAAGATAGAGATAAAAGCAACTACGGTGAAGTTGTATAGCTAACGCGCAACACCGGCCAGGCACGCAGACCCTCGATAGAAATCCCGGTATCCCAGATGAAGAGGCTATTATCCCCCGCCACTGGCCCATCCACCCGGAAACTGATTTTCCCGGCAGTGAGGCGTTGTTGCAACCCCGCAATGGCCGCGCCGTCGAAAGGCAGCAGATTTACCTGGCCGGCTTTCAAATCGGCGGTCCCCAAAGAACTTCCCACCGTAGCGGAAATAGGCGCGGTGTGAATTTGGTCGTAGGTGAGGGAGCGCCACCCTGTATCCAAAGTCACAGGCAATAACCCGGCGTGCCACGCACCTACTTCGCCCAGGTAAGAGCCATCCGCCCCCCGCAACTCCAATGCTGCGGCATGAATGGTAGCCTGAGAAGGGAGGAGGGATAGGCCAAACAGTACGACACCATGATAGACTTTCCCTTCCAGGTATCCCGCCTGCATGATATCACTATCCAGATGGTTACCTGGGCCATCATTGCTTTCAAACCAACCCACATCTTGATTGCGCGCATGCAGGCTAATACTTTGCCGACCGGCAGTGGATGTAATCTCCAGCCGCACCGGTACGGTTTGAGGTGTATTGGTCACACCGGCGTCCAGGGCCCGGATAGTAATATTTCCCAGATAAATTCCCCCCGGCAGCCCGGTAGTCTCCACCGCTACCCGCAGCAAACTGGGTGTCGCGCCACGGCTTGAGCGGAGCTTTAGCCAGGAAGCACTGGAAGTAGCTTCCCACCTGATTACGCCGGCGCCATTGTTATAGATGATCACATTCTTTTCCGGCGGCGCTTCAGCCCCTTCACTGATGGTAAAAGCCAGGGAGCTCGGCGTCAACGCCATCACAGCCGCGGGTAGCGGCGTTGGCGTAGGGATCGTAGTCACTCCTCCCAGGGTCCAATCCAGGGAGATGCTGGTATAAGGGTTTAAATATACCGTCGTGATATACGGGCCAGGAAGGAAACCTGCCGGGTCCAAAATTTGCACCGGGAAGGTGCTGGTACCTGTGCCGTCGAAAGTCCGCGAACCGTCAAAGATCACATTGCCACTTGCGGCGGCGACCCGGACTCGCACCGGCTCCTTTTGCAAACTCAAATGATCGAATACCACGTACACAATGGATGTGCCCAAAGTAAAATCTGTGCGTAGCGGGCCGTCGGGCGTATCACTCATATGTACATTTCGCACATCGCTAGCCTTGGCGATATTTTGAAAACCAAAAACCAGAACGGCTAATAATACGAGCACTACCAGAGCGGATCGTTTAATCATAATTCCTCCTGTCGCTCTTTGCTGCCCATCTCTGAAAGGCACCTTAATTATACCATACCTTCCGCCAGAAATTGGGCAGTGTCATGGATTTTCTACGGACAACGTTGCATTTTTTACTGCGCCAGGCAGGAAAACGAAAAATTTTGGCCCACCTTCTGTGGGTGAGGCGGTCGCGGTTACCGTAGTGGCAGTCGCAGAGTTGGTCGAACTAGGGGTCCTGCCGGGAACGGTCGTCGCAGTATTACTTGCAGAGGGAATACTACTGGGCGTCGCTGTAACGGTGCTGGTAGGAGTGGACGTCTGCACCACAGTTGCTGAGGCGGTGAAGGTTGGCAACACAGTCAAACGAGCTCCGAAGGGCAGGATTAGCACTTGGGTATTTGGCTGTACTTCAACATCAGCAGTACGGCTATCGGCATGGGTAGAGACATAGCCGGGTGGATTCTGCCGGGTCAATACATAGTGCCCAGGGAGTAAATCGACTTCGCAGTGAGGCTCGTGCGCGCCATCTGTAGTATAGGTGCGGGTAACTGGCCCGCTGATCTGTATAATACCCCCCGCCAGCCAGAATTCATTACTCTGTTTGAAGCCATCACTATTGAGGTCATCAAATAACCCGATGCCACAAATAGCCCCGGTGGAGGGAGTAGCGGTAGCGGAGGGCGTGGCTGCGGCCGTACGGGTGGCTGTAGCCGTAGGGGTACGGGTCACAGTTGGCAGACGCTGCGCACCAAAAAGCACGGTCATCCCCGCCGCCAGTAACACCCTTGTCACACTCTCCGCCCCGGTATGCCGGTATCCCGCAGCCAGGGTGGCCTGGATGTTATAACTGTTCTGCCCGGGCAGATAGCTGAGAGCGAAGCAACGCGGCTCGTCCAAGCCGTTTGTCAGGAAGTTGACCACAGGGGATTGGTCCGCATTGGAAATGACGGTCAAGATTGCTCCGGCCAGGTAACTCTCCCCGGGATCCAGCATCGTATTACCATTTACATCCTCATACACCGCCAGGCACAAGCGCGCCAGCCCCGGATCTAGCGTTGCTGTAAGCGTCAATGTGGGGATAGGTGTCTGGGTAACCGTGGACGTCGCCGTATTCTTAGGTGTCGAGGTAATGGTGGGGGTAGGAGAAACAGTCGGCGTAAAGGTCATGGTCGGTGATTGCGTTTGCGTAGCTGTATTCGACGGCGTACGCGTATTTGTCGGTGTAGCAGTGGGCGTCGCAGATGGCGTAGCCGTCGCTGTAACGGTAGGCGTCGGAGTATCGGGCGCCTCATAATAGGTCAGGCGTAACCTTGGGCGAAAAACAGGATCATCCCCTCCGGCTCCGGTATGCCAGATAAATACATTGTTGTCCCCGCTATCCGGCCCATCCACCCGAAAAGAGATTTTCTGCGTACTATGCAGGCGGTCCTGCAGAGCTAGCAGGTCGGCAGGACCAAAGGTGAAACTGTTCGTCACATTCTTACCCAGGCTACTGCTGCTGATAACCGGAACCAGCGTCGTGGAAACCACAGAGGCCGGGTGTAGATCATTATAACTACGGCTGGCCCAGAAAGTATCGACGCTAGAAATCAGAAGCTGGATATTCCAATCGTCGTAATTTTGGAGCCACTTATCATCCTTGCCTACAATTAACAGCGTGGCTGCCGTCAGCCGCGCCTGCGCCGGCAGCGTACTCAGGTCAAATTGAAAAGCGCCGTGGTGTATGTTGAAGCCCCCCCAAATACCGGTATACATGTCAACATCCCCAAAATGGTTCTTGGTAGGTTCATTAGCGATAATCCACCCGACCATCTCCGGCGCAGGGGTAAGAGCAATCACTGTACTACCAATGGGAGGCGTGGGTGATGGGGTGGCGCTAGGTCCCACGGTAATGGTGGGAATGGGCGTCACGGTAGAAACCCCGGCGATGAAAACAGCCTGCCTGGTGTAGGTGCCCTCGGCCGTAGAGTAGGAGGCGGTGAGCGTATCATTGTTTAGCACCTGGATGCGAGGAATGGCCGGGTCACTACTGGTAGGCGAGAAGAAGATCGGATCAGAAATAAAGCGACTGCTGCCGCGGAAAGTCTCACGTAAGGTAACCAGTATCCCCCCCGGATTGGAATTACTGCTAACCTGCACCTGGAGCGTGGCGCTTAACTCGCCGGTCGGATTAGCTAAGGCATCGAAAGTAATTACCCTGGCCGCCTGTTCATACGTATAGTAAACATCCTGGTCAAAAGCGATCGAGGTCCCCACCGCCCATTCAACCTGGCGCCAAATCTGCGGACCCTGGGATAGCCGATAGAGGTTGGTATAATAGGGGCTACCCTGCGGCGGAATCCGGCCTGCGAAGGGCGTCCAGGATATAGGCGACAACCATCCTGACTGAGTGACGCTCAGATTCGTCGTAAACTGCACCCCACCAAACCGGTTGACTATTTCCAAATGGACCAGCTCCGGCCTCTCATTTACCAAACTGGCGTAGGTATTGATCCACACCGTGCCAGTATTTTCGGTGAAAACTGTTTTTTCCTCACCCCCTGGCACCTCACTCATATACATGGTCCAGGGTAATGGCGTGGCTGTAGACGTGGTCGTGCGGGTGGGCGGCTCCGTCTCCTGGAGATTGGCCGATACCGGAGACGTGCCGGTCCAACCCGCTCCCATCCCGACGAGCAGTGTGCCCGCGAGCAGGCTAAGCAATATAAGGAGCGATTGATAACGTTTCAAGAAACTCCTACTGGCGTTGGAGAAACCACACAATGACGACGCCAAAAAAATCTACCGATGGGTATAGTCGCGGGCCAGGCGTCAACCACACCCCGGTTGATAGACTACTAAATAAGAAGACGAAATGCAAACCTGTAGGCTATGGGAAAACTAATAGAATTTGCCATATTCCTTAAGGCTTCGCAGTCTGTCCTGTTTGGAGCTGCTGAATAAAGTTTTGCAGCGGTTGTTTGCGGCTATCCGGAGCCAGTGTCAGGGCTGCCTGGGCCACAGCCAGGGCCTCCTGCTTCCGGCCCGTGCTATCGTATAATAGGGCCAGGTTTTGATAATGAATGTAATTTCTTGGATCCAGACGCACCAACATCTCGGTCTCTTTAACGGCATCACCCAGGTGATTTGCCTGGCGGTATAATTTGGAGAGGGCCAGGTGCGCCGTGAACATATTGGGATTCCCCTGCAGGGCTTTCTGGTAGAGCTCAATAGCCTGGTCTGTCTTCTCTGTCTCTTCCATCAAGGTACCATGCAAGAACAGAATTTCTGGATTGTTTGGGTCCATCTGCTCTGCCTTCTGATAGAGCTCTGCTGAGCGTTCAAATGAGCCGATCGCCTGTTCCGTGGCAGCCAACTCCGCCAGGATAGTACCCGACGCCGGATAAAGCAGGTTAGCCTGGATGTAATTCTGGCGGGCCTCCAACAGCAGGTTAGCGCGTTTAGTGCGATCCTGTTGCTCCAAAGAGGCGCGGGAGCGTTGCAAGCGGCCCAGGTTAGTTCGATGATCAGGAGATAAGGGATTAAGTTTCTGAGCCGCCAACCCTTCCTGGTAACTTTGTGTCAGAGCCGCCGATGCTGTTTGGGGATCCGGCGCGGATGACGCCGTTGTAAGATAAATACTGCCTAACCGGGAATGGTAAAGATCAACCCAGGGGTTTAAGGCAATCGCCATCTGCACCAACGGCACCATGATATTTATCTGACCGACGGAAGCAGCCTCCTCGGCTTTGCGATAAGCCATATCGGCACGCACCGGTTGGATTGTTAAGGTCCAGAGCGCTACCAACCCCAAAGCTACCAAAGGCAACCCTACCAGACGTAGCACAGAATGCAGAGGGTTACCCCTGGCATCTGGCGCGGTAATAGCGGCCCGGGTAATTTGCTGCAGGGAGTCGCGTGGCAAGCTGGCCATTATCCAGAGAAGACTGAGGCCACCAAAAACCAGATAGGCCACAAGTAAATCACCCCCCATAATACCGGCTACCCGGAGAAACAGAAAAAGCCCCGCCAAAACCAGAGACAATACACTATAACCCAGCGCTCCTACTACACCCACATCCCCTTCGGCGGCAGCGTAACTCCCTACCACCCAAGCACCCAATAGCCAACTCAATAGGAAAATCGCTGTGGTCGGTCCGGCCCAATCACTCCGTACATCCTGGAAATTCCCCAGACTGTAAACCACCGTCGCCATAGACAGACCCAGGAGCACCTGGAGTAAAGCCACCTGTCCGGACCAGCTCAGCGTCATTTGCTGAGTATACTCAGCAGCTTCTAGCTCTTGCCCAACAGCATCATCAGCATTGCTGGAGGAAGACATAACGGGTAAAGCAAGACTTGCAGCGCTGCCAGGCTGTTTCCCCGGCGCTTTCTCCGTACCGGCCGTCTCCTGCCACAACATCCCATACACCTGCACGGTCAAAGCGCCGGCCAATGCCCAAAAAAGCCATTCGGTGACCACAATGCCGAAGCCAAATTGCATCTCAGTCAAGTGTCCAAGAATGGCAGCTAGAAGACCGATAACGATTATCCGATCTGCGGTATCTGGCGTCAGAGAGGCACGCTTGTCCCTGGCAGGCACAGGAATCGCGGTATTTGACCCGGTAAGCACCAGAAACACGAGGTAAATGGCTAATCCCAGGAGCATACCAGGTCCAAAAGCCGCCAGTAGCAGATTGCTATAACCCAAAACTAACCAGGCCATTACACCCAGGAGAATTCCTCCCCCCACCACGCATACAGGCAGTAACAAACCACGGATGCCTCTCACGGGTACCTGCAGGTATCTCAATGTGCCAAGCAATAAAGCGGCATATACGGCCAGCTCTGTGAGGAAGCCCAAGATACCGGTGGTTGCCAGTGTATCCAATACCCAGTTATGCGCCCGGTCTGGTAGGGCATTTTGTGCTTCGAAACGATTCAAACCAGGCGGCATAAAGCGCGGTAAAGCCTGCAACATGGTTTCAGGGCCATTGCCGGTCAGCAAGCGCGCCGGTTTCCCTTTGAGCATCTGTACCACACCATCCCAAATAATCAGGCGGACTTGATTGGTCGGTTCGGTAAGATCGGCCAAACTCGCCAGACGTCCCAGGTAGGGCACATTCTTTATCGCGGCGGGTAATGCCCCCGGAATATTGAGCCACAGGATTAAAATTCCCGCCAGCGCGATACCAGCTACAAAAGCCCAGGCCACCTTCTGTTGTTTCTGTACCAGAGCCGCAAATAATATGAAGAACACCAGGGAGGCCAGCCCCCCCAGCCAGGGGCCACGGCTACGCGTAAAGAGCAGCGCCAATCCCTGAAGTACCAGGGCGAAGGTCAGGGCCGTCGCTGCCAGGGGGCGTTGCCAGTAACGCCAGGCCAGCCCTAGTGTTACCGGCATGATCATAATCAAGTAAGCCCCCAGGAAAACCGGATTGCCCAGGGCGCCAGGAGTCCGTACCTGGTAACTAGGATCACCGCCTGGAATCGGATCAAAGCCGTAGTGTTGTAACACGGCATAGAGGGCTACCGGCAGGCTGCCTAATACCAATGTCACCAAAAAGCGGTCGCGTTGCGTCGCGCTGCGCATCGTAGTAATAATAACTAGGGCGCCACCTAGCAAGGCAGCGCATAAAGTGGTCATCCCATCCGCCCGACCATAGCTGCCCAGCCAGGTGAAGAGGGGAGCTAGAGAGAGAGTGGCGGATAAGAAGAGGGCTACCGTATACGCCACGATCGCCAGACCAATAGGCGTTCTTAAAGCACCACGCCAACCCGCCGGAGAGGGCAGGCCGGGAGAGCCGGTCTCCAGCCAACGCAAGACCCACGCCAGCCCCATTAGTAGCCCTAATCCCTGTAATATGGCGGCTTTATCCGGCTCAAACAAACGGTAGGTCATAGGATTGAAATAGAAGGGCAGCACGACTGCGAGTGTCAACCATCCGGCCTCAATAAAACGATCGTACCACCAACTCAGGCGTGTCTCCCGGACAGAAGAAGCCCTGTCCGGCAACGCTATTGACCTGTACGACACTATACCCTCCATTTAGGAACCCAGAATCAGCAATCTGGATCCGCTTTATCTATCAGTGATACCTACTGAGGATACTCAGCGCTTATCGATGAACCTTGCAGATGCCGATCCCAATACGTCATCTTTCTGAGTAAACTCAGCGCTGAGTATACTCGGCAAGCAGGCGGCTGGGTAGCCTCAGCGTTCATCTTTTAAATTCTTAGATGCGCTCTCAATGCCCTTCCTGCTCTATCCGGCTCAGCAACTGGCGGACATACGGTGGGGCCGAATCACCCATCAGTTGCAGCGCCAGGCGCACCTGCTCCAGCGCTTCGGTGCGCCTGGCCAAAATATCGTACAACAATCCCAGATTAAGACGGGATTGTGGATCTGCCGGACTGTTCTCCACTGCATCGACGCGCAACTGTAATGGTCCGGTATTATCTCGCGCCAGCGCCTGCCGGTAGGCATCTATAGCAGCATCTATTTCCCCCCGATGTAGATGGATATCCCCCAACAGAGCATAAGCCGGGGGGTAATCCGGAAGCAGGCGTAAGGCTTCTCGGGCCAGATCTTCCGTCCTACCAAGATCGCCGCGATCCAAATAAACTGCGGCCACCTCAATCAGGAGCGGCGCACTATGCGGCGCCAAATTGAGAGCCTTCTCATAGGCTGCCAGGGCCAGGTCCAGGTAGTGTATCCGGGTAACAGGGTCGCCAACCCAGGCTGCCCGGTTACCATAAAATAATCCCAGGCGAGAGAGATTAGCCAGGTAAAGAGGATTTTCTTTAACGGCCTGCTGCAACGTAGCTTCCGCCTGCACGAGATATACTTCTCCGGTGGGGGAAATCCTCTGCCCCCGGGCATTTACAAGTCGAGCCGCCTCAACCAAGGCGCCAGCCTGAAATATACGATAATAGGTTTGATAAGGCGCCAGGTGCAAAGCATCATCAAAAGAGGCCATACTCTTCATCCAATCCAGGTTCCGCGCAAATTCCAATCCCTCGCGAAAACGGATGTCCGCCAACACAGGGCGCTGGTTAACCATCAGGCTTAGCCAAACACAGCCCATTGCGACCACAAGGTAGAGCAATCTTCGCCCGCCACCGCGCCAGAAAGGTAGCCCGGTCCCGGCGTCAGAACGCTTGGTAATCGTAGCCCGGCCATCTTTAACTGCTCCGGCCAGTCCAGCAACCGGTGGGACCCGGCCGGCATAGAGGGTGGCGGCTACCACCCCTACCAAAGCCAACCCCGCCACCTGGTATAAGACCCATACATACACCCCTCCCCGGCCCAGGAGGATCAGATGCAGCCAGAGATACGGGGCCAATATTGCCAGGGAAACCCAAGAGAATAAGGCGGTTGCCGTTTCCGATTGGGCCGGTGGCGCCAACCCCAGAAAGTAGATGCCGCCGCCTATCCAGGCAGTGACCAGTAAGATGAGTATAGAGAAACCCACCCGCTTAAGATCCGTCTGCGGCGTCACGAATCCCATGACTACAGTTATCATCAAGATACTACCAATCACAGGGGCCAGGCAGAGAGCTAACCGGCTGGGTTTACCAGGCGCTGGAGCTGCAATGTCGTCTGGTGAAGGCCGGTGGTCGGCAGCAATCTCTATCATGGGCCATGCGTCGCCCTCTTGCCCTTCTACCTGGCTTAACCGGGCCCATGTAGCGAATATGGCCAGGTACAACCAGAATATAAAACTGGAAGTAACCACGGTAAAGCCGAATTGCAGCTCCACTAAGTTGCCCGCCAGGGCCGCCAGCAACAATATCACGGGCCAGGGCAGCGGGATCTCCGCCCCTTGCCCTGTGCCATCTCGTCGCCAACCCCACCAGATAAACCAGCCGAGCACTGCGGCCAGCAAACCAAAAGCTACGGCAATCCCAATATACACACGCCATCCGGCAAGACTCCACACAATCACCGCACACAGCAGGGGAATAGCCGCCATCGCCGCCCATAACCACTTCAGTTTGGCCGATGCGCCCGGCTCTTGTCCTCCTTGCCAGTTGGTGCCGTGAGTACACGGGGTCCCCATCGCGCTGGCTAACAATCTAGCACCGACGGCAAAAGCACTACCATACAACCATAACGTGGCAAGGGCTCCTAAGATACCAGCGGCATACAACTCATCCAGGAGTTGGTTGTGGGCTCGGTCAAAAGTCGTATTCGGTGCATTGGATATGGGAATCAGAGCTTCGGGGAAAACCCGGTTGAAGGTCAAAATCAGAGTGTCAGGACCGTAGCCAATCACAGGTGATTCTGCCACCAGGCCCAGCACTGCCCCCCAAGCCAAGATGCGAGCATGGGCCGAACGAGAAGTCGGATCCAACGCGCGGGCCAGACGCCCCACGTAGGGCAATTCGCGTACAAAGCTGATAGGCGTTCCCGGCATGCCAATGGCCAGCAACAAACTGCCCCCCAGCAATAGTGCGACTATGAATCCTAAGAGCAGGTCGCGCCGGCCGCGCAAAGCTGCCCAAAACCAGAGCGCCACACCAATTTCCACTAAAAAGCCTAAGAACGGTCCGCGGCTCAGGGTCAACAATAAAGCGGCGCCTTGCAGCAACGCCGCCCCCCCATAGCAGAGGCGCATCCCCCGGCCGGGGGGCCGGTCCTCGCCAGGCAATGGCTGACCCACCACCCCCAACAATGATAGCGGCCAAATGAGCACCAGGTAACTGCCCAGGAAGTTAGGATTACCAAACGTGCCAATGACGCGCACGGTGACCTCATTGCTTTTCCACTGCCCGGGGTCCAACCCCAGGCGCTGTAACACAGCGTAGAGGGCAATTAATGAACCCGAAAGCATCAAGGCGCGCCAGGTTCGGGCCATAGCTCCCGGCTGGGACAGTACTGCCATGCCCAGTAAGAAAACACCGCCATATCCCAGCAACGCCAGGAAACCCTGCGCTCGCTCATAGGTGCCCCACCAACTTACAGCCGGCTGGATGGAAAACACCGTGGCAATTCCGAAAACCAGGAAATATGCCGCCACAGCTAAGACCAGAGATTGGCGAACCAGAGCCAAAGGACCGCGCCAGGCCCTTGTGGACGTCTCTCTGCCGGCAGCAGCACGAGACGGAGCGAGAGTTTTTCTCTCGGTCTGTTCCTGCTGCGCATTTCCGCTCGTCCCTATTTCCAGGCGGGCAATACCCCAGGCTAACAAGCCTATTAAAACCAGGGTTCTTAACCATGCCCCCTTATCTAATTCAAACACCCGATCACTGTAGGAATTAAAAAGGACGGGGACTATGATGCATGCCACCAACAGAGCGGCCTCGCTGACTGTCATTGCTCCAATTGCCAAACGTGTTTTCAAAGGCGGGATCCTCTCAAGGATATCCATTATAGCACAAGAGAACGGCAGCTATATAGTAGACATTCCCCAAGACCTGGGTTCTGGGAAATATGATTCCGTATCTTGCAAATTTATGGAATCTTTGCTAAAAAGGACACGATTACAAAAATCTGCCAACAAGCTTCAACCATGTCAACTATAGATCGAATGAAATGACGAATGAGGTCCTGATTTGGGACCAGACACAGCAGCAGTGGTGGTATTTTGACCGGCCGGTGGAGATCATACAAGCGCACCTGCTTGGCGAGGTACTTCCTAGCCTACAGCGAGTTGAGCACCTGGTAAACCGGCACCGCTGGCATGCCGCCGGTTTCCTTAGCTACGAAGCCGCCCCGGCTTTTGATAGCGCGCTGCGCGTACAACCCCCAGGTGATTTTCCCCTGCTGTGGTTTGGACTTTATGCAGCACCCACACTTGTAAAATCCCCATGCCGGCTCCCTGAACTATCCTACGACGTAGGAAAATGGATACCTGGACTCACCCTGCCGGAATATGACCATGCCATCCAGGAAATCAAAGCGTTCATTGCCAGAGGGGATACATACCAGGTAAACTACACCTTCCGCCTGCGCTCTTCCTTTAGCGGCGATCCCCAGGCGTATTTTCACGACCTGGTGCATGCTGTGGTACACAGCCGGCCACAGGCGGGGTATACAGCCTACGTGGAGACAGAGCGATTTGCCATCTGTTCTGCTTCACCAGAGCTCTTTTTCCAGCGCGATAGTTCCCACCTGGTGGCCCGCCCTATGAAAGGTACGGCGGCGCGAGGCCGGTTTACCGCCGAAGACAAGACGCAAGCACAGTGGTTGGGCGCCTCCGAAAAAAACCGGGCGGAAAATGTCATGATTGTGGACATGATCCGGAACGATATAGGCCGCATAGCCAACTATGGCACCATCAAGGTGCCCAAATTGTTCGAGATCGAGCGCTACCCTACCGTCTGGCAGATGACTTCCACTGTAACTGCAGAAACCCAGGCATCCACTGTCGATATCATAACCGCTCTCTTTCCCTGCGCCTCCATCACCGGAGCACCGAAGGCCCGTACTATGGAAATTATAGCCCGATTAGAACATACGCCGCGCCACGTCTACACCGGCGCCATCGGTACTATAGGACCAGACCGGCAAGCAACATTTAACGTGGCTATCCGCACGGTGTTGGTAGATAAAAGATCTGGCACAGCCGAGTACGGTGTAGGAGGTGGCATCGTATGGGATTCCACCAGTGAAGAGGAATATGCAGAGTGCCTGGTAAAAACTCAGGTTCTCACCGGCAGGCGGCCTGATTTCGCGCTTCTCGAAACCATGCTCTGGATCCCGGCAGATGGGTATTTCCTACTATCTTACCATCTGCAGCGTTTAAGGGATTCTGCCAGCTATTTCGATTATGCGGTGGATCTGGAGCGGGTACAGGCAGAGCTTAAAACACTGGCAAGTTCTCTACCAGATGCTCCCCACCGAGTCCGGCTGCTGGCTGCGCGCGATGGCTCCCTCACCTGCCAGGCGACGCCGCTCCCTGGATTGCCAGCGCCCCGCCAGGTGCGGTTGGGACTGGCGCCGTCACCCGTTGATGCCAGCAATGTTTTCCTGTATCACAAAACTACCTTGCGCGAAACTTACGAGGCGGCCCGGGCGGCCTGCCCGGATTGTGACGACGTGCTGCTATGGAACAAGCAAGGGGAGATTACCGAGAGCACCATTGCCAATGTCATCGTCAAGTTGGCAGGCCAATTGGTGACGCCGCCCGTTACCTGCGGTCTCTTGCCGGGCACCTATCGCGCCTGGTTGCTGGACCAGGGTAAAATCCGGGAACAAAGGATTACCTTGGAAATGGTAAAGCGGGCTGAGGGGATTTTCCTGATAAACTCTGTGCGCAAATGGCAAGAAGTGTTATTGGACATAGTGGATAAATTATGAAGCTGCTTCAGCCAGAGGTGAGGAAATCAAATCGCCCAATCGGTCTAAGGTTGCCAGCAATGCCTCTACCACCGGGGGATCGAAATGTATACCCGACTGGCCCTGGATATATGCCCGTACCTTAACCTCGGGCCAGGCTTTCCGATAGGGCCGGTCAGAGCGCAAAGCATCCCACACATCTACTACAGAAAAAATGCGGGCTGCCAGGGGTATCTGTTCGCCTTTCAATTTAACAGGATAGCCAGTTCCATCCCATTTCTCATGGTGGTAATAGGGAATATCCAGGGCCGGGCGCAAGAAGTTTATCGGGAGGAGCATTTCATAGGCATACATCGGGTGCTGCCGCATAAGAGTCCATTCGTCGTAGGTCAGCTCGCCAGGTTTGAACAGAATGCTATCAGGAATAGCCATTTTCCCGATATCATGCAAGAGAGCCCCGCGGCGGATATGCACCAAATCAGCCTCACTAACCCCCACAGCTTGTGCCACATGCAAGGTCATATCCGTTACCCGCTTGCTATGGCCTTCGGTTTCCCTATCGCGTAGACCGAGAGCATGGGACCACCCTTCTATCGTGGCATCGTACGCCAGAGTCAGATCCATATTGGCTCGCTGCAGATTGTCAAAAAGATTCACATTGTCGATGGCTATAGCCGCCTGACCGGAAAAGGTCTCTAAGAAACCGAGCCATTCATCATCAGGAGCCAGGGGGACCCGATGGTAGATCTCTAATACACCCTTCAACTGCTCTTTGGCCATTAAAGGCACCACAAAATACGCTTGGAAGCTTTCCGCGCTAAACAGGGCAGCCTGTAACAAAGGGGCTCCATCTGCTAACTGGGGGGCGCTAATCATGCGCCTCTCTAGTGCCGCCCGCCCGGCAAGCCCCTCCCCCAACCGAACCTGGCTAGTGGTGATTTGGCTAGTCCGAAATCCCCGGGCTACGGCGACCTCTAACTTTTGGGCATCGGGATCAAATAACAGGACGTGGGCAGCATCCACCTTGAGCCGCTCCATCATCCGTTCCAGGAAAACATTTAGCGTCAGGCGCAGATCAAAACTGGAAATAATAGCGATATCAATGTCCCGCAGCGCCTGAAGAAACTCGCCGCGGCGGCGACCCTCTTCGAATAACCGGGCGTTGGTGATGGCCAGGGCGGCTCGGTCGCCAAGATCTTGCGCCAGTTTTAATTCATCTGGTCCAAACGGCGCCATGTCCCCCTCAAGACGCCAGAATTCCATCAAACCGATAGCATGACCGTGGAGTTGCATAGGAATGAGCATCATCGCTCCTTGCTCATGCTCCGACGGTACTACCGCGGGAATCAACCCGGTTTCCGTGAGCGGGCCGGTCCATGGCGAGCCTCTCTCCAGCACCTGCTTCCAGCGCAATGAGAAAGCCTCGGGTACCTGTACCCCCGTGCTTATCTTATTCAACAAAACCAACATCTCTGGAACAGAGTGATAAACTCGCACAGCATTTAGGCGCTGTCCATCATCGGAGAACAGCCGGAGCACACAACCGGCGTTGGTCAATTCATCACACGCATGCACAGCTATGTCCAGCACTGATTCGGAATTCAAAGTAGCCTCTGCCAATGTCCGGGAAAAACCGGCCAGTGCCTGCATATGCACAGATTGGCGCCGAATTTCCTCTGCTGCTTGCCGATTTTCAATTTCGCGTCGCTTCAGGGCATCAACCATTTCATCAAAGGCCTGGGCCAATTGATACAACTCCCCCACCCCATAAAATCTACCGGCTCGCGTGCTCAGATTACCAGCAGCCAATTCTCGAGTGACCAGCACTAACGCCCGCAACGGGCGCAGAATGAACAGCTCACCCAAGACGGCAGTTATCAGGAGCGTCACCAACGTCACGAATCCGATAAACAGTAATTGGCGCATCAAAAGTTGGTTGGTCTCGGTGAGTGCTACTCCGATGATTGCCCGCCCTTGCTCCAGGCCGGTGTAGAGCGTTAGCCCAACCGATGGCAAAAGGGCCAGCAGCACCAATAAAATTAGCCGGGCTCGCAAACTTATGAACAATAAACGTAGCATAGCGTTTAGATGACCATCACACCAACAAGGTGGGAATTTCCAGCGCCCCACTTGATTCCAAGTATATCCGATATTTAAACCGAGGTTATGGCAAGTTCGTAAAGGTTCAGTGAAGGTGGGGTTAAAATGTTGCAACCTGGAGCAGATTGGGGGAATCTGACCGCGAGTAAACTTTCCCCTCTATTTTTATCATCGTCTGGGCGCACCAGTATAGGACTAAAGTCGCATATCTAGGGGACTAAAGGTAAGACCGGCTTTCGACCTGCGCCCGTTCCCCAGCGAGCAACATCCTGATAGAATGGGAGCATAAAGCACTGATCAGAGATAAACAGGAGAAAGAAAATCCCTTTTGGATTTTCCATACCGAATTTTTATTGACGATATTGCTCTATTACACTCGTCTACCAAAGCGTAAGTCGTTTCAAAATTGGCGAAGGTATTGTCAATAACCGCCGTATCTATTTAATACCTTGTGCCGTATTAGCATACGGTAAGTTAAGTAGGTCGTCCGGTGGAGAAAATCCGTAACGTGTTCTAAACTTATTTCTATTGGCCAGGTGATATACTGAATAGGACAAATTAAGGATTTTCTCCACTTTATCCACCCATATTTATCGTTATTGTGAATTCCCGAGGAGGAATAACTAGTGAAATCTCTCGTTGTCGGTACTATTATTGCTTTGTTAATCTTAACCGTTGTTAATGCATTTGTTCCAGGTATGGTCTTTCTCAGCGGGCCAACCCTGGTGCTGGCCGCTCCCCCCATTAACGACGAACCTTCCCGTGACCATGATGTAAGTATAGAAGGCAAGATCCAAAGTATGTCCGCACCGACCCCGCCCTCTGTCTGGGTAGTCGATAGCCACACCGTCTCCGTCACGCTAGAAACCGAGATCAAAGGGACGCCGCAGGTTGGCTCCCAGGTGAAGATAGAAGGTCGGATGTTGGAAGATCTTACCATTGTAGCCAAGAAGATAGAAGTGAAAGATGAAAACCACAATGAGCAGGTAGAATTTCGCGGTCCCATCAAGAGCTTCACCGATATTCCAGGGATTTGGATCATCGGCCAGTTTACCGTCACCGTCAGTACCACCACTCACATTGAGGGTACTCCCGCAGTTGGAGCTCTGGCAAAGGGTCATGGCCTGCGCCAATCTGATGGCACCATTCTCGCCCGGCAGATAGCAATAGAAAATGAACACCACAATGAGCAAGTTGAATTTCGCGGGCTCATCAAGAGCTTCACCGATATCCCGGGGCTTTGGGTGATCGGTCAGTTTACCGTCACTGTCAGCACCACCACCCACATCGAGGGTATCCCTGCAGTCGGAGCGCTGGCAGATGTCCATGGCGTGCGCCAATCTGATGGCACCATCCTCGCCAAACAGATAAAAGTGAAAAATGAAGACCACAATGAGCAGGTGGAATTTCGCGGGCACATCAAGAGCTTCACCGATATCCCGGGGCTTTGGGTGATCGGCCAGTTTACGGTCACTGTCAGCACCACCACCCATATTGAAGGTACCCCCGCAGTCGGTGCTTTGGCAAAGGTGCATGGCGTGCGCCAATCTGATGGCACCATCCTCGCCAGGCAGATCCAGATTGAGCACGCTGAACACATCAGAAGCCACGTGGAGTTTTCGGGGATTATCCGGCAACTGATTACAGATACCGTCCCTGCCACCTGGGTCATTAATCGTATCACCGTCACTGTCGGTACAACCACTACAGTTATTGGTGACCCGGCTGTGGGGCGAGTGGCGGAGGTCGAAGGGCTGATGCAACCGGACCATACCGTGCTGGCCTTGAAAATTACGGTAAAACGACCGGAAACCGAGCGCATCCACTTTGATGGACGGATCCAGGTTTTACCCCAGACGCCTGGCTTCCTGGGCACCTGGACGGTAGGTGGGCACACCTTTGACGTCGATAAATTCACCCTGATCGATATCTCGGAGGCCCGGCCTGGCATAGGCCGCCATGCCGAAGTTTACGCCGTCAGCGGGCCGGGGAACAAAGTTATAGCGCGCTACATAAAGATCGAGAAAGACCACTAGACTCATAGTATCGATATAACCATACCCGCGGCCGGAGCCGCGGGTATCATTTTTCCAGGAAGATTATGACGCGACAGATCCTTAAATTTCTGATAGCAGCATTTAGCTTATTACTTATAGCCAGCATTCCCTTTTCCCATGCTATCCCAGCCGGCTACGCTCATCCACTGGATATTGCCGCACAGGGCGGTTTCACCTCGCCCGATCCGGTGGCGTCCACCCCGGCCGATTCCCGCCGGCCTACCCTAACCACTACAGCAGACGGAACTCCGCATGTTGCCTGGGAAGAGTCCGGCCAAATTCTACATGCCTTCCGTGGGCAGAGTGGCTGGTCCACCCCCGTAGTGGTCACCCTGGGCAGTAATCCTGCTCTGGCCTCTGCTGGCAGCACCGTTTACCTGGTTTGGGCGGATATTTTCGGAGATAACCTGGAAATTTTCATCAGCCAATGGAGCACCGCCAGCGGCGCCTGGTCGCTCTCACGGAATGTTTCCAATACGAGTGGCAACTCGACCACACCTACCATTGCCGTCAGCCAGGACGGGAAGCTGTTTGTGGCCTGGGCTGATAATACCTCTGGGGTGACCACCACCTATGTGGCCCAGTCCGATGATGGAGGCGTGACCTGGCCTAATAGCGGACCGATACCGGGCGGCGACGGTTTATCACCTGCGATTGCCATCGGCCAGGACGGATTAGTACATGTCGTCTGGCAATCCCTGGACAATACCAGCAACACCTTTGATATCTGGCATAGCCAACAACAGGCCGCCCTTTGGTCGGCAGCCGAAAATATATCAGCCAGTCCAGGTATCGATTCGATTAAACCTTGGATAGCAATCGCACCGGATAATCGGGTGCATACGGTATGGGAGGAAGATAGCGCGACATCGAGTATTGCTTACAGCGGGGGATCTTCCCTGGCCTGGTCTGTGCCAGTGACTATCTCTCAGTCCGGTAATAATGCCAACCTGCCCCGCATCGCCACAGATGATCAGGGGAGCTTGCATGTGACCTGGCGCAATGCCACCAGCCTGGCCATAGAATACCGCCAGTGGTTCCCATCCAGCGGAAGCTGGGCGGCGATTGCCACGCCACCGCCGGCAACAAACGCGGCAGGTGTAGCCCGCCCCGCCCTGGCGGCGGAAGCTGGCGGCCGGATTCATCTGGCCTGGGAGCAACCCTCTGCCTCAGCCAATGCCGACGTCTATACCACTTCGGTCGCGACCCGCTGTTCTCCTTTAGTGGGAGACGTAAACTGTACTTGCACCGTCTTAGCCAATGATCTGACCATCCTATCCAGTCACTGGCATAGCCAAACCGGAAATGCGGCTTACAGCCTTGTTTATGATTTGGATGATAATGGGCAAGTCGACCTGCGCGACATCATGCAAGCAGCGGCACATTGGGGCGATGCCTGTCTGATTAGCCCATGAGATTTCTCAGTGAGAAAGATATGCTATTTTTCTATAACTTTTGGCTCCCCTGGCGCAAATACCAAGGGCAGGCTTGTGACCCCGTGAAGAATGATCCCTTTGGTGATCTCCAAGGGCTCATGGTCTTTGCGCTGCAGGCCGGTCAAACGATCAAAAATAATCGGGAGAACCAGGCGGGCTTCCAAGCGGGCTAACGGCGCACCGAGGCAATAATGGATGCCAAAGCCAAAGGCGATATGGGGATTCGGATCCCGGCCGATATCAAAACGGTCTGGTTCGGGGAATTTCTTCTCGTCCCGGTTGGCCGAGCCAATCCACGCCAGCATCCGGTCACCTTCGCGCACCTTTTGCCCTCCCAATTCCGAATCCCTGGCGGCGATGCGGAACATCGCCTGGACCGGTGATTGGTAGCGGAGCACTTCTTCAATCGCCGCAGGCCACAGCTCTGGGTGGGCGGCTAGCCGGGCAGATTCCTCCGGATGCTCCAACAATGCCAGCACACCGTTGCCGATGAGATTGGTCGTCGTAACGTTACCAGCAACGAGCAGCAACATGCAGAAAGCCAGGATATCATCCTCAGAGAGCTTTTGTCCATCGATCTCTGCCGCTATCAAGCCGCTCACTAAATCATCTTGCGGTGCAGCGCGCCGCTCTTGCAGAATGCGGTGGAAATACGCCTGCATCTGATGGTTCGCCTCTACCTGATCAGCCAAATCTGCGGCGGAGATAGTATCGCCAGGTAGAAAATTATCGGCCGAGGCCACCACCAGATCGGACCAACGCTTAAACTGGTCTCGGTCTTCCGGCGGCACACCCAACATCTCGCTGATCACCACCACCGGCAACGGGTAGGCCAGATCGCCGATCAGATCAATCTCACCCTGCGCAATCACAGCATCTAACATCTGGTGCGTTAGCCTTACGATGCGCGCTTCCAGATTGGCCACTGCCCGGGGGGTAAAGGCCCGCGATACCAGGTCCCGCAATTGGCGGTGGCGCGGCGGAT
Source organism: Chloroflexota bacterium (assembly GCA_009692745.1). GTDB lineage: Bacteria > Chloroflexota > Anaerolineae > Epilineales > SHYO01 > SHYO01. The sequence continues at coordinate 487 of SHYO01000024.1, read as the reverse complement.
CTGTACTGATGAGGCTGGTACCGAGATTTCCCCCGGCAGTCTGTTGTATTTGAGCCTGCGCCAGGTTCCCACCGGTGGTCCCCATCCGGCTATAGTCGGAGGAGAAGTTGGTATAGTCCGAGAGAATGTACTTCACGTCATCGTAGCCAAACGCCAACCAAAGGCCATAGTCTTCCAGGTGCATCACCGGCTGCATGCTCCGCATCTGAGCGTATATCTGGTAGCGGTTGCGCAACATTTCCGGCGAGAGGAACATCATCATATTATCCATACTACGATCCCTCATTTCTTCATCTACAAAATTCGATCAAATTTCCATCATGGTCATCTAAGCCCGGCGTAACTGCTCAGGTATAAAGTAGGTTGAATGGTAAAATTGTCAAAATCATAAAAGTCAGGCAAAATAGGGGCATGAAACCAGTGCATATACCCAGCCGCGACGAAGTGCATAGCGCCTATCAGGCAGGTGAAGCAGAGGTTGTCACCT
>SHYO01000208.1 GCA_009692745.1 Chloroflexota bacterium | reverse complement strand
ATCTCCGGCAGTCCCAGCCGCTGCATTGTTTCCAAAAGCAGCGGAAAATCATCTATCCGTTCGCTTGTAATGGTAAGTTCAGGTGTCATCCCCTAAGCTTACCAGGTAATTCGCGATTTGCCTATAAATTTCAGCGAAAGGTCAGTAATTGTAGATCATATCAAAAGGTTTTACCCTGCCCCATCCTCCTATCCTGTTTGCCTTTTACACCTGCACTATTTGACACAATGCCCCACTCCGGCTACAGTACCCGCCCATACCTTCCCGGCAGAAAGGACCAATCCATGATAACCCATGACGACATCTGCTTTCTTACGGCTGTAGAGCTTGCGCAGCTCATCCGCACCAAACAGCTTTCTGCGCGGGAGGTTATGGCCGCCCATCTGGCTCAAATCGAGCACGTTAATCCCAAGGTCAACGCTATAGTCACCCTACTCCCCGACCTGGCTATGCAGCAGGCCCGCGCCGCCGATGAGGCTCAGGCGCATGGCAATGAGATAGGCTCGCTGCACGGGCTGCCGGTGGCTCATAAGGACCTGACGATCACCAAAGGGATTCGCACCACCTGGGGCTCTCCCATCTATCAAGATTTTGTGCCGAATCAAGATGCCCTGATCGTAGAACGCCTGAAACAAGCCGGGGCGCTGACCATCGGCAAGACCAACACCCCGGAGTTCGGCGCCGGCTCCCAAACCTTTAATCCTGTCTTCGGCGCCACCCTCAATCCCTACGACCTGACCAAGACCTGCGGCGGCAGCAGCGGCGGGGCGGCTGTGGCCCTGGCGTGCGGCCTGTTGCCCATCGCAGATGGCAGCGATATGGGCGGATCACTGCGTAATCCGGCCAGCTTTTGTAATGTTGTGGGATTCCGCACCTCACCCGGTCGCGTACCCGTCTGGCCCAGCCTGCTGGGTTGGTCCTCCCTATCGGTGCAGGGTCCCATGGCCCGCACCGTGCAAGATGTAGCCTTGATGCTCAGCGCTATCGCCGGCCCGGATGCCCGCGCCCCTATCTCCATCGCCGAGCCAGGAGCGCCTTTTAATCGCCCTTTGGAGCGGGATTTCACCGATACCCGCGTTGCCTGGAGCCGGGACCTGGGCATGCTGCCGGTGGATGGCCGGATTACCGCCGCCATCGACAAACAGCAGCCCACCTTTGAGTCCATAGGTTGTATTGTCGAAGAGGGCCAGCCCGATTTTACCGATGCCGATGAGATCTTTAAGGTACTCCGCGCCTGGTCGTTTGAGCTGACCTTTAGCGGCTTGCTGCAACAACACCGGGACAAAATCAAAGATACCGTCATATGGAATGTCGAAGAGGGCCAAAAGCTGACCGGCCCCCAGATTGGGCGGGCAGAGGTAAAACGCACCGAGTTATACCACCGCGTCCGCCAATTTATGGACACCTACGAATTTCTGATCCTGCCGGTCACTCAAGTCCCCCCTTTCGATATCACCCAACCCTATATTACCGAAATCAATGGCATCCAACTGAGCAGTTATATCGATTGGATGAGCACCTGTTATTTCATTACGGTCACCGGCTTACCTGCCATCTCTGTCCCCTGCGGCTTCGCCCCCGAGGGATTACCCGTGGGTGTGCAAATCGTCGGTAGGCACCAGGATGATTTCGGCGTACTGCAGTTGGCTTATGCCTTCCAGCAAGCCACCGGCTTCTGGCAACAGCGCCCACCTGGAAGATGACAAGGTGACAAGGTGACAAGGTGACCATTTCAGATATCACCCCCTCACCCCTTCACCTTGTCATCCTCCATTGGTAGTGTATACTTGACAATTACTCCCAATCCGGCTATTATTCTAAGTAACAACAAAAACAAACGGGGTGGTTTCCTCTAGCAGCAAGGTTGCTAACCCCCACGAGACAGCACATGAACCTTACAACTGAAGAGCTAAGCTCTATCATCCGGCGAGCTCTGATGGAGGATATCGGAGACGGGGATATCACCACCCTCTGTACCGTTTCCGCCGATAAATTTCTTGACGGACGCCTGATGGCCAAAGAAACCGGGGTTATTGCCGGGTTAGAAGTGGCAAATCAGGTTTTTTTGTTGCTTGATGATCGTGTAATTTTTACACCAAGTGTCAGAGATGGTGATACAGTAGCGCAGCGGCAGGAGATCGCCACGGTTCAAGGTCCAGTGCGAGCTATCCTCAGCGGCGAGCGTGTTGCTCTCAATCTATTGCAGCGCATGTCAGGTATTGCCACCTTGACCCGCCTTTATGTGTCAGCCGTAGCCAGTACCCGGGCTACCATCCTCGACACCCGCAAAACCGCCCCGGGTTTGCGCGTGCTGGATAAGTGGGCCGTCCGGTTGGGGGGTGGCCACAACCACCGTTTTGGCCTCTTTGATATGGTACTCATCAAAGACAACCATATTGCTGCCGTAGGTAGCATCACTGAGGCTGTATCCCTGGTCAGAATGCGCGATGATAGACATCGCGCTATCGAAGTAGAGGTCAAGAACCTGGTAGAGCTGCAAGAGACTCTGGCACTCAATGTTGATCGGATCTTGCTGGATAATATGAGCCTGGCCGAGATGCAAGCTGCCGTACAGCTTACTCTAGGCAAGATACCATTAGAGGCATCGGGCAATGTGAAGCTGGATACGGTCGCTGCCATCGCCGCAACCGGAGTCGACTATATCTCCGTGGGCGCCTTGACCCATTCCGTACATGCTCTGGATATCAGTCTATTGTTAAATATGGGAGGCCAACCATCGAAAATTTAGCCGCGAGTCAGCAGGTGGTGGATGATGGTACATTTCTAAAACGTGAGGTGAAAAGGATGTCGGTTCAACAAACTTATGCAAAAATGCATGCCAAGCTCCATGATATCGTCCCCGATTTTGAGCTACGCTATAAAGCTGAGCTGGCCGATGAAATTAACCGGCTGAAAAAAGAGCGGAATGCCGTAATTCTGGGGCACAATTATATGGAACCGGCCTTGTTTCACTCGATCCCTGATTTCGTCGGGGATTCATTGGAGTTAAGCCGCAAAGCCGCCCAGACAGACAAAGATATCATCGTATTCTGCGGGGTGCGTTTTATGGCAGAAACGGCCAAGATTTTGAATCCTAGCAAGACTGTCCTGCTGCCTGCCGCTAAAGCGGGGTGCTCTCTGGCAGAGAGCATTACAGCAGAGGATGTGCGCCAACTGAAGGCGCGCTTCCCGGGCGTGCCTGTGGTCACGTATGTCAACACCTATGCCGCTGTCAAAGCCGAGAGCGATATTTGTTGCACCTCTAGTAACGCGGTAGCGGTGGTAGAATCCCTGCACACCGACACCGTTATCTTTCTGCCAGATGAATACCTGGCCCGCAATGTAGCGCGGGAAACGGGAAAGCACATTATCTTTCCCAGCCTGATGCCGGCCAGTGTACTGGCCGGCCCACAACCCAACTTTATCAGGGAAATCGACCTCGCTAAAACCGTGGACCTGCAATTCATCGGCTGGCATGGCCGGTGCGAGGTACACGAGAAGTTTACCCCTGAAGATATCGCCAACATTCGTCAGGATTTCCCGGATGTAGTCGTCCTGGCCCATCCGGAGTGCAGTCCTGAAGTAGTGGCCGCCGCCGACTTCTCCGGCAGCACCACGGCCATGACCCGCTATGTCGAACGCACTGCCGCCCCGCGCTACCTACTCCTTACCGAATGCGCTATGGGGGAGAACATCGCTGCTGCCAATCCGGACAAAGAGATGCTGCGGCTGTGCAGTGTGCGATGCCCGCATATGAACGAGATCACTATGGAAGATACCCTGGATGCGCTACGCTATACCCGGTATGTCATTACCGTACCGGAGGAGATCCGGGTCAAAGCCGCCCGAGCGGTCGAGCGTATGATCGCCATCGGTTAGCAAGCTTTTGGGAAACCTGCCAGGGAATACCTCTCCTGGCAGGTTTCAAATTCGTCTACCTCATCAATCCCCACCATTTGGGCCAGATGCCGGTACAATCCCCGACCAAGCGATTGACAATCCCAGCGGAATTGTTGTATAGTGTGACGGTCAAATGGGAGCACCGATGAAACTTTCCCTTTCCGGTAGAATTGTCGAGGACGCCACCGTCAAGGATATTACGCTCCTCTCCTTTGCGGAACTAGCCCGCATAGCTGCGGAAATTGGATATCAGGCACTTTGCATCCGGCCCTCTCAGGTGACGGTGAACACGACCGATACAGAAATACGGCATATGCGAGCTATCCTGGAAGACAATGGGTTAGTGGCCTCTATGGTCTGCCTGGACCCAGTGATCGCTGCCAACACGCCGGATGCCGGCCGGCCCTTACATCAGATTGAGCGTCACCTGGCAATTGCTGAAATCCTGGGAGCTCCCCTCGTCCGGGTGGGCATGAAAACCACGGCCGAAATCCCTTGGGCCCAACGGGCCGCCGACCAGGCCCAAGAACGTGGCATACGCCTGGTCCACCAAACCCATACAGAGAGCCCATTCGAGAGCATCGACGAGTGCCTGGAGTTATTGTCTCGCATTAACCGGCCCAACTTTGGCTTGACCATCGAACCGGCCAACCTGGTACTCTGCCAGCAAGATTACGGCCCGGAAACTTTACCGCGACTGGCTCCCTACATCTATAACGTCTATGTGCAAAACCTGCGCCTGAACCCGGACGGAGCCAACACCATCCGCACCACCCGGGGTATCGTCAGATACGACCGTCTGGCGGTGGGAGAAGCAGGCGGCATAGATTTCGACCGCTTTTTTGAGGGCTTGAGCGCAGCCGGTTACGATAGGTATATCACCAGCCATCAACCCGCAATTCCCGGCCGGGAAACCCGGAAGTTGGCCCAAGCCATTTTCGATTATCTGTCAGAATATATCACCTCCATATGGAATTAACGTCACTGCCATGACCATATTTACCAATCAAACCTCTGTCTCTTATATGCCATTTCGCCACAGAAGGAGCCATTTATGATTAAAGTTGGGTTAATCGGAACAGGCGGTATTTCACGTAACCATCAAGCCGCCTGGCTTAAGCTGAAGGATGCTGAACCCCAGGCGGAAATTATCGGCGTAGCCGATCTGGTAGCGGAGCGGGCCCAAGAGGCGGCGACCAGGTTAGGGATTTCCCGTTGGACCACGAACTACCTGGAGCTTTTAGACTGGGCCGATGTCACAGCAGTGGATATCTGTACCACAGAGAATACCCACGCCCAGATTGCGATGGATGCCGCCATGCGCGGCAAACACATTCTGGTGGAAAAACCTCTGACCACCACCCTCAGCGACGCGGACCACCTCTTAGAGGTGGTTAGCAAATATGGGGTCTCGTTGATGCCAGCTCATACCCACCGTTTTTACGATTACAGCCGCAGCGCTAAAAACACCATCGATAGTGGCGAAATCGGCACACCTATTTACTTGCGTTACTGTTCAGGCGGCGGCTTTTGGCGCCAGGATTGGAGCGGCAACCGCATCAGCCCCGTAGAGACCGGTGGAAATGTGCTTACCAACGGCGTACACATCGCGGACCTGGCGAACTGGTGGCTAGGAGCCAAACCCATCTCCGTCTATGCCCAGGGTCGTAACCTCACCTCATCTCACCTGGAGATGTATGACTATTTCATAATGACCATTAAATACGACAACAACGCCACCGCCGTGATCGAAATGAGCCGGGCAAATATGCCCCGCTCGAACAGCTTTATGTCAATAAATGTGTTGGGTACCGAGGGAGAAATCACCTCTGGCACAGAACATAACAGCCAGCGGCTGCACGGCGACGACGGCTTCAAATTCGTCGGCCCCGATTATCAACATGGATTCGACCGGGAGATCCGCGCGTTTGCCAATGCCTTGGAACACCAAGAACCACCGCCCGTGACAGGCGCAGCGGCCCGCCTGGCCGTAGCCATGTGCCTGGCGGCCGAGCGATCCATTCAGACCGGTGAAGTCATCATTTTAGGAAAGGATTTCTAATCATGGCAGCGCAAAAACTTAAAGTCGCCATTCTTAGCATGAGCGGCCAGCAAGCTTCCTATGCCCCGGCATTTTATGATAACCCCAGGGTTGAAGTAGTCGCCATTACCGAAGATGAATCGCCCGCGCCGGAGACCGTCCAGCGCAACCGGGAAACGGCCCAAAAATTCGGCGTGCCCTACATCGAGAAGCTGGATGATGTGCTGGCCCGCGAAGATGTGGCTGTAGTTAGCCTGTGTAGCACCCTGGAACGGCGGGTTGCCCTGGCGCAGAAAATTGCCAGAGCCGGAAAACATATCTTGGGCGATAAACCCCTGACCAATACCTTGGCCGAGATAGACGCCATCCGCCAGGTCGTCGATGCCTCCCGATCCAAGAACGGAGAGCGGATCAAATTTATGGTAGGGCATAACTACCGCTTCAACCCTGCCATCCTGCAAGCCCGCCAGCTCCTGCAGGCGGGCAATGCCGGCTTGCCCTGGGCCATCCACAGCGATTGGGTGATTGCCGCGGGCAAGCGCGCCGCCCCCGTGGGAGAATTTAGGAACCACGCCATGTACCCGCTGGATGCCATGCTCTACCTGGTGGCCAGCCGGCCTCAAACCGTCTATGCGACTACCGGCGCCTTCTTCTTCGAAAATGCCAAGGCCGGCGGGGTAGAGGATATGGGCTTTATCACCATGAATATGGACCACGGCATTATCGCCACAACCTCCTTGGGCCGGTCTCCCATTCAAAACCACCTGAACGGCGGCTCGGGCGACATGACCATCCGCATCATGGGTACCCACGGCATGCTGGTCGTCGATGCCAATCGACCCCATTGGCTGGTCTATGGGAAGTCAGGCGCCAAGAACATGTACTACGGACCCAACCGAGTTTATGATATGGTCGACCACTTTGTCGACTGCGTGCTTCACGACCGGTCGCCGATGTGTGGCCTGGAAGATGCGCGCAACGCTCTGGAAGTCACCCTGGCTGCCCTGCAATCGGCTAAGGAGAACCGGGTTATTAAGCTGCCTTTGCAATAACCGAGGAACCCAGAATTTTTTGCATCCGTAAATCACAAAAATGGAGGGAGCACCTATGCTACAACCGGCGCCCACCCAGGGCGACACATCCTGGTTTGTCCATGATCGTTTTGGCATGTTCATCCACTGGGGATTATACGCCCTGGCTGCCCGCCATGAATGGGTCAAAAACCGGGAAGAGATAGATGACGCTACCTACCAAAAATACTTCGACCACTTCAACCCCGACCTATATGATCCTAAAGCCTGGGCCAGAACTGCGCGCGAGGCCGGGATGAAGTATATGGTGATCACCACCAAGCACCAC
>SHYO01000207.1 GCA_009692745.1 Chloroflexota bacterium | reverse complement strand
GCACGGAAGGATGGTTTTCGATAATCTGATACATTTTTGGTTGGGTGAATCCCGGCTCATCCCCTTCATTATGCCCATAGCGGCGGAAACCTACCAGATCGATTAAGAAATCTTTCTTAAAACGGCTGCGATAGGCATAAGCCAGGCGGGCCACTTCAATGCAGGCTTCAGGGTCGTCGGCATTGACATGCACGATGGGAATCTTAAAACCTTTGGCCAGGTCGCTAGCATATAGCGTGCTGCGTCCCTCTTCAGCCCCTGTGGTAAAACCCAACTGGTTATTGGCGATGATATGAATGGTGCCGTCGGTGCGATATCCCGGTAAGAGCATCAGGTTTAGCGTTTCGGCTACCACCCCTTGTGCCACAAAAGAGGCATCTCCGTGGATCAAAATGGGGAAGGATTCAGCCGAATCCAGGCGTGGGGGTCCAGGCCGATCGGTGAGAGTGTCTGCCGCCCGAGCCATGCCCTCTACCACCGGGTTGACATATTCGAGGTGGCTGGGATTTGAGGCCATGGAGACCACCAGGTCAACCACCTGGCCGTTCTTCAGGGCGCGGCGGGCGCCCATATGGTATTTCACATCTCCGGTCCAGCCCAGGTTATCACTGGCGGCCAGGTTGCTACGCTTTACCGGGTCCCTGAACTCCGCCAATATCTGGGCGTAGGGTTTATTCAGGATGTGGGTCAGGACATTTAGGCGGCCCCGATGAGCCATACCGATAAGAATCGCGCGACAATCTGCTTCGGCTGCCTCGCCGATCACCTCATCTAGAATCAACACCATGGTGTCCAGCCCCTCAATGGAGAAGCGCGTCTTACCGGGGAAGGTGCGCTGCAGGAATTGCTCGAAGCTTTCCACCTGGGTCAGGCGTTGCAGAATAGCCAGGGGGTTAATGGGATCTTGAGGGGGGCGCAAACTGCCGGATTCAGCGACATGGCGCAACCATTCGCGCTCTTCCGGTATGCCGATATGATCATAATCGTAACCGATGGAAGAGCAGTAAATCCGCCGCAGTGCCTGAATTGCTTCCAGCGCATTAGAGCAGCTGGAGGCAATCGGAGCTCCGGCCACACTTGATGGCAATTGTGCCAGGTCTTGTTCGGTGAGATCGTGGGCTGCCGGGTCCAAGGAGGGATCCCCCGGGCGTGGACTGCCTAGCGGGTCGATTTGGGCTGCCTTGTGGCCGAAACGGCGAATAGACTCTGCCAGGTTGGCTGCGCCGACGATCTTCTGCGTCGCTTCCCATTCCCGCGGAGTGCCATCGCTTGCGGTGAATGTCGCGGCCAGGTCTCCTACCTCGGGTGGCTGCCATTGCTCGAAGAAAGCCCGAGTCTGCGGGTCCATCGCTTGGGGATTGCTGAGATACCGCTCGTATAGCTCTATGACATAGGCGGCGTTTGGGCCAGGAAAGTCATGCCAGATATTCATATATTTTACGGTATATGTCTTTTCGGCAGAAAGATATTTATTATGCAGCAAGATTATTATTCCGCAAAAGATCTTTCGCCAATAGTTGGAAATTCGATTTACGGATAGCTTACCCTAACGTCGGGCAGATGGCAAATGGTATTTCGGAAATTGGGCAGAATTTTTTCAACACTCCGGCCCTCATTTAAGGAAATATAACATTTGTGCTATATACCAGGCAACTTAGCTAATGGTTGGACGGAATTTGATGAAATTAATGCTTGATTTTCGTCACCCTTTGTATTAATATCCTCTTCAACCATAAACGCCCGCTCGACTGTACGCCCCTTGGGTGTACTAGATCCAGCTGGCAACCGGGTAGCTGAAGGGAGTCGGTTTGCGATTGGGTGCTGTTTGGCGTATGACTTCAACCATCATTGTACCAATACTGGCTGTGATTGGCTATCTCCTTCTTTTTCCCGTGGCTAAACCTGCACATAGTCGTGGACCGGCTCTGGGGAACGCCCATCCCCCGGAACTGAGTATAACGCTGGCAGATCCACTTTATTCCATCGTCGTGCGTGGTGTAACCTACAAAGAACTGGAGGGTCTGACCTTTGTTGTGCCGGGCGCTGCTGTCACCGTCAGCATCCCCGCGCTGGCACAGGAAGCTTTTCTTACCTCCGCCATCGATGGCAGCTATCGGGTAATTTTTAGCTCCTCAGATTTCCCTAGCGGCACGCCGGTGGAAGTACGGGCGGTGATGGCTGGATACTATCTGGGGGCCAGCTTCGGCCACCTGGGGGAAAATGGCAGTTCTCAGTTTATTGTGCTGGATGTGCCCTTGCGTCCCCTCCAGATTGCTCCCCAGCTCTACATCCCCTTGGCGCGCAGAGGTTGAGGTTTTGCCGAAGAACTTAGGGACCCGGAGAGTACACCCTCCAGGTCCTTTGTAGAGGAATTCTCAAAGCTAAGGTTTTTGCCTTTTGACCAGCTCGAAGGGCACCCGCTCCACCTTGACAAATCCAGCCGGTGCCATTTGCAGTGCCTGAAGTCTGCGGGTCAGATCCGTTTCCAATTGGGTTCCTGCCTGGTATTGCCATAAGATGCCAAGCCCTGCCGTGGGGCGGTAATCTGCCGGGCTGCCGTTGTAATAGTATTGGGTACCCTCCGTCCCAAAGTAATTTTCTAGGCCCACGCTCAGGGTATTCACGGTATCGGTAATCGGACCGTATACCATTAGTATATTCGACTGGTTCTCCCCAATTACCAATTCAAAATTGATGGTGGTGCTGGGATCTTCGAAGCGGGCTATGTTCTTAAATTGGACAATAAGGGTGCGGGATATCCCCTGTCCGGATAAGATGCCGGCATAGACTTCTCCACTTCCCGTAGGTGACAGATCGAGGTCCGTCCAGTAGGGCGCAATCAAATTGTTCGGTAAGGTAGAAGTGGGGATCATCTCGTTTACGTGCTGGATATCCTGATTACTGATCGAACCCGCTACCATGTAGCCATTTGAAATTACTGAGAGCCGGCTGTAATTAGCACCGTAAAACGGGAAGGAGAAACTGGGCGTCAGGAGATCCAGGCGTAGGGTGACAGCGATCTCATCGCCCTGGGGCAAGGCGAAAGGGGAAACTCCCTGAGCCTCCAAGTCAATATAATTAGTTTGGGTTAGTCCGTGGTTTGTGTCTATAAAGGTATACTTACCGCTACTACTGGGGGTAGCGGTAGGGGTCGCTGTAACTGTGGCTGTACTGGTAGTGGGTGTGGCGCTAGGGGTACGGCTAGGTGTCATGGTGGCTGTGGCGATGGCTGTGGCGGTTCTGGTGGGGGTTCCGCTAGGAGTGGATGTAGCCAGAGGGGTGCTGGTAGAGGTGGGGGATGGCGGTATCATCCCCTTTACCACGAAGGGTATGTATATCGTCTGGGTCATGGTTTCGGCATGGACTATCACCGCCAAAGAGTCTTGCTGTCGCGCTTGCCATTTACCCAAGCTTTGTTGCAGTCCCTGGTCCCTCCCTAGCACACTTAATATTGATATAACTGCACCCATCAAGGCCAGCAGGCCAATACGAGAGTAGTTCCACTTCGTCATATTATCTCCCTTGAATTTTGTTACACCTTTTCCCGGCTATCAATTAATACTCTTACCCGTACACTCGAGGTACTACAGTAAGGATGGGAAATTCCTTAAGAAGATATAAATTAATACACAATTGCAAAAGAAGGCTTATGAGCACAATAAGGCAATTGGCACAGAAAAATTATTGTCTCAGGTGTAATCTGAGATCTGTACCGGTTGTGATTGTACGGATATTATAGGGAGAATCGCGCGGAGCGGCAAAAAAGGCCGCCGGCCTTTCTTCTCATGTGTAGAATGAGTCTGAATAAGCATTCCTTTTTACTATAAGCCGGATTGGTGCTAGAATCTTGCTGTGCGCGCTTAAACTTAACGGCAGGGGAGAGATATATGGAAGCACCCGGGTTACATCATATCATTATGACTGTTTCCAACCTGGAGCGGTCACGGGCTTTCTATGGGGATTTACTAGGATTTAAGATCAGTGGATCGCCGGAGGAAGGTTATTTTCTGTTCATTGCCGGTGGGGTAATGTTCTTTTTTGGCCTATCTCACCATCCTATCCCCGAAGATCGCTTTAGTGAGTTCCGCATTGGTCTTGACCACCTCTCCTTCAAGGCGCCCAGTATGGAAATACTGCAAAATATAGCGAACAACCTCAAGATGGCCGGTGTTCCTACCCAAGGGGTAGAAACATATGCGCCTACGGGCACACCCTATGTGGCTTTTCGGGACCCGGATAATATCCAATTGGAATATTGGCTTGACCAACCATAGAGGGGTGGAAACCCGGTTACTCACCCGCTATCGCATCATGCTGCCCGACCCGGTGTTTAAATTTTCAAAGCGCGCAGTTTCGACAAAAATAGCGCGCTCGGCAATATTGGTGGCTCTATCGCCGATCCGCTCCAAATCGTGGCCGGCTTTGTACAACAAGTTAGCTTCTATCACAGCTTCCGGGTGACTTAGCAGCGCTTCCATTACCTCCCGGAAGAAGGTGTTACTTTCAGTATCCAGGATGGTTGCCATCTCGCCAACCTCTAACGCCAGCTTTGAATCAAACCGGCTGAAACTCTCGATAGCTGCTTGCAACATGCGCCCGGCCTCGCTGGACATGCGGTAGAAGGTCGTCGGTGTGGGGATTTGGCGCTGCGGATCCATCCGGCGGGCAATTTTAGCCAGGGCTACGCCATGCGCGATCACCCGGTTCAGGTCCTGGGATGCTGTCAGAGAGGCCATCGTGATACGCAAATCTTTGGCTACTACGGGGGCTTGGGTGGATAGCAAAATAAGGCAGCGGCGTTCGACTTGCAATTGCCGGGTCTCTGCCTCCCTACGTTGATCTACCAAGGCAACAACTTCATCCGGATTCAACTGGCGGAAGACCTCCGTGGATCGTTCAAGGACATTTTGAGCAATGTTACCCATCTGCAGTAGCTCCGCGCGGATATCTTCCATCTCTCTTTGCATGACTTGGCGGTGCGCCATTTCTCAACTCCTTTACCGCAATGGCAAGTTCCTCTAGTTATACCTACGTGCTAACTACATTTTTAAAAGATGAATAGGCCAGCCACATTCCCAGGGCCGCGAAAATCACCAAAATCGCGGCTGATAGACCGAGGGAAAAGGTATTACTACCATTATAAATCAACAACCGCATGGAATCAATGACGTAGGTGGTGGGATTAATCCAGGCCAGGAACTGCATCCATCTCGGCAGTGTTGCCAGGGGATAAAGTGCGTTACTGGCAAATAGCAATGGCAGGTTAAGTAAGAAGATCAGGCCGTGGTATCCCAGGTTACTGCGTACCCGGGCCGCGACGGAAAGAGCGATACCGGCAAAGCCGACAGTATATACGCCTAAAGCCAGGAGACCGGCCAGCACACTAAGGATGTTACTATTCAGACGGGCTCCCATCAGCCACCCTAAGATGAGAATTAGAAGAGCTTGAAGCAAGGCTTTGGTCACTGTGCTCAAGGCATTGCCACTCAGGATGCTGAGCCGGGGTATAGGCGCCACCAGATACTCCTTGATAATCCCGCGTAAGCGTTCATCCAGCAGGCTGGCGCCACTGGTGACTGCCCCACCCAAGGCCGTTAAGGTGATAATGCCGGGAAGCATAAAGGTCAGGTAATCCCCTACGTTTGGCGCGACGCCCCCTACCAGAGCGCGCATCCCCACACCGAATAAGACTACCCACAAGATGGGTTGTAATAACATCCCTAAGGGTTCTTCAGGGTTGCGGATAAACTTCAACATATGTTTTTGCCACAATGTTACACTAGCCTCTACCATAAAATTCTCCTGGAAAATGATGAATGATAAGGCAGGCAATTATCGATCTCGTAAGGCCCGGCCGGTTAATTTCAAGAAAACGTCACCCAAGGATGGTCGTGCTACCGAGATCTCGTCGATCATAAATTCGTCCTGGCTTCCATTTTGGCTGCCGTTCCGGCTGGCTAGATGAATGATTTCCGGCAGGCGGCGGTTGCCATTATCAACTCCCACCTGCAGGTGAATTCCTTCGTCATCACTCTGGTGTATTTCCTGGATATAGGGTAACTGTTGCAAGGCCTGCAGGAAGGGTTGGGGTGACCCGTGGCCCACGATATGCACCACGTCTGCCCCCAATTGTGTTACCAAGGCTTGCGGGGTGCTATCGGCCACCAGCTTACCGTGGTCGATGATCCCAACCCCATCGGCCAGTGCTTCGGCTTCTTCCATATAGTGGGTGGTCAGCATGATCGTCAACCCAGTCTGTCGCCGCAGCTCGTGGATGTAATCCCAAATCTTGGCCCGGTTGTGAGGATCTAATCCCTGGGTCGGCTCATCCAGGAATAGCACCTTGGGATGGGTCATCAAGCCGCGGACCAACTCTAAGCGGCGTTTCATGCCCCCGGAGTAGGTTTTGACCAGCCGGTCGATGGCTTCATCCAGTTCCACCAGCTTCACCATTTCTATGATCCGCTCCTGCCGTTGCCGGGTGGGCATTTTGTATAATCGGCCGTGGATATCTAACACCTCTCGACCCGTCAAGTCCGGATCGAGCACAATCTCCTGAAATGTGACGCCGATATTCTCGCGGACCTGGGCTGCCTGGCGCACCACGTCGAAGCCCATCACCTGGGCTGCGCCGCTGGTAGGTAGTAGCAGGGTGGTCAAAATGGATAGGGTCGTGGTTTTCCCGGCGCCGTTAGGTCCTAGCAGAGCATATATACGATCTTCAGGGATGGTGAGATTGAGATGGTCTATTGCCAGAACATCTGACGAAAAGCTTTTCATCAGGTTCTGAATTTCAATCGCGTACATCTGCCAATTCCTCCGATTGTAAAACAGGTGCTACGGTAATAGTGTAATTGAGACCGGTAAAATATAGTCAATCTTGACTATATGAATGAAAGAAGTATATCCGCTAGAGGCAGCCTGTCAAACGAATTTCCGATAGAGATCCTGATTTAGATATCCTGCCTTGCGACCTGGTGTAAATGTTTATTTCTCCAGCAAAGTTTGTACAAGAATTTTACCAAGTCTTCTGAAAGATTGGAGGGATGTTTGACCGGGATACATCTTCGGGTTAAAGTTGGATTCTAGATTTTAGCCTGTGGGAGCCCCAGGTTAGAAACCCGGCTCCTGCCGTATGCCAGAAAGGGAGAAAGCATGACTGTTAGATATATTAAACCAATGGTGCTAGTTTTAGAGTGAGAACTCAGCGATGCTCATCTTAAAAGGATTGGCCTCAGGATGAAGCCTGTGAAACAAGTCAAGCAGGATGTTGAACATGGCAGCCACATAGGCCAGACGTGCCTGGATATATGGCGCCAATC
>SHYO01000206.1 GCA_009692745.1 Chloroflexota bacterium | reverse complement strand
GGGCTCTATGCCCAACCAGCCTTCAATTGTGTGGACTTGTGCCTCTCACATCAGTATGATTGCTTGTGTTTAGGCATTCAAGACCGTTTGGAAAGTCATAATACAAGTAATGTGATGGGACGGATCCCATTTTTGCCCTCTACAAAGGACAAAGTGGGAGAAATAATTCAATTAAGGCCAAAAAATATCAGCGAATGGACAGAATTTATGTATCCTTTGTGTTACTTCGTGTGCTTCGTGGATAAGCCTTTCCATTTGAGGTAGCAAAATCGAAATACGGTGCTATTGACGCCGGATATGAAGCCTGTTAAAATATGTCAAGAGAATCAGCTTGCAGGGAAGGCAAGGAGCCCGCGTATGCCTGGCCCGGCGGAACAGAGTATAACTGAAAGTGGCATAGTTACGAGCCTGGATCGTGACCCCCAAGATTTGTCCCAGCGCTTGCGCCAGGCGGAAGAACGCCTGGCTGTTCAGTCACAGCTTTTGCACCAGACTGAAATCGCCCACCACCGGCGTAGTGAATATATCGCCAGCCTGGCCCACGAATTACGCACCCCATTAAACTCGATTCTGGCGCTTTCCGGCATCTTGCTGGCCCGCATGGATGGTGAACTAAGCGAGGAACAAGAGAAGCAAGTGGCAATGATCCAGAAAGCCGGGCAGCACTTAACGGAGATTATCAATAATATTCTGGATTATTCCCGCCTGGAAGCCGGGCGCGCCCAACTGTACCCAGGTGTATTTCACGCTGCTGATGTAGTACGCGAGGTAACCGCCACGGTAGTGCCCCAACTGCGGGCAAAAGGTATTGTACTGGAAGTGGAAATCGCGCCGGATACGCCACCGTTGACCAGTGATGAGGAAAAATTGAAGGAGATACTGCTCAACCTGCTTAGCAACGCCGTTAAGTTCACGGATGAAGGGCGTGTCAGGATCGAGGTAACCAGCTCCTCTAACAGTGAAGGTGAGTGCCTGAGCTTTGCCGTCAGCGATACAGGTATCGGCATTGCTCCTGAAAATCTGGATAGTATCTTTCAGCCTTTTAACCAGGCCGCCCGCTTGCGAGGGGGCTCGGGACTCGGGCTTAGTATCACGCAGGAGTTGGTGGATTTACTGCGCGGCACCATCTCTGTGCAAAGCCAGCCAGGGCAGGGCTCCTGTTTTAGGGTGGTAATTCCCGCCAGGTTACCTGGTGTTTTCCTGGAGGAGGCAATTCCTCCACTTGAACCCACCTATACCGGGCAGGACAAATCTGCGCAAACATGAATAAGATTTTAGTGGTTGACGATATAGAGGATACCCGCTATGCCGTGGGGCGTATTCTGCGCCACGCGGGTTACGCGGTCCTCACGGCGCAAGATGGCACAGAAGCTCGGCAGCAGGTTGAAACTGACCCGCCGGATCTCATCCTGTTGGACATCAATATGCCCGGCAAAGATGGCTTTGAGATTTGCCAGGAATTGAAGGCCTCCCCAGAGACCCGCGATATCCCGGTGGTTTTCCTGACGGCCGCCTACCCGGATGCTCAGAGCAAAATTCGCGGCTTGGAGCAAGGCGCCGATGATTATATCTCCCAACCTTTCAATAATGCCGAATTGGTAGCTCGGGTGGGGTCTATTCTGCGCTCAAAAGAACGCGCAGATGCATCTTTGCGCGAGGAGATCGACGCGAAGGCAGCCTTATTACGGTCTAATGCTCTGGCCCGCCTGGTCAAGATGCTGAATGCCTCCCAGAGCCAGCAGGAGGTACACAGTGAGAGCCTGGCACAAATGCTGGAGCTCTTGCAAGCTGAGGCCGGCGCCCTGTTGCTCTTCCGGCCGGAGGCGGAGCGTTGGGAGCTGGCTACCTCTCAAGGTATGTTAAAGCCCTCTGCCCAGGGTCTGGCGCGCCTGGCGATTCTGCAACGGTTAAAACCGAGGCCACCAGGCGAACCATCCAAGGACAGTAAAAGCTCAGAGCCAAATGGCCATCAGGAGCAACGCGATGTCCCGCAGCTTGCTGCAAACGGCCATACGCCGGCTGGTCCTATACTGGAACGGTTTAGCAAAGCCCAGAACTTACCCCTGGTTTTACGCAGCAGTGGCACGCAAGGGCTTTTACTCCTGCCCCTGGAGGATAAGGGACAACTCTTAGGATGCTTCGTAATCCTCTGGCGCCGTAACGACCCGCCCCCGCCGCAGGAAGAAGCTTTACTGCAAGAGATGGGCCAGCAGATCACGATTACCCTGGAGCGTCTCAAGGGCGTGGCCCAGGTACGGGAAGAGGCGACCGCCGAAGAGCGTAACCGGCTTGCGCGGGAGTTGCACGATACGATTGTGCAAGGGTTGACCGGCATCATCGTGCAATTGGAGGCTGTTGACCACCTTTTCGATCGCGATCGCCAACGGGCGCGTGGCAATCTAACGAAGGCCACCACCCTGTCGCGCCGCACCCTGCAGGACGCGCGGCGCGCCATCTGGGGGCTGCGCCCCGAAAATGTGGAGCGCATGCCATTGGAAGATGCCGTCGGCGCCGAGGTAAACCGCCTCTCTGAGAATTTCGAAATCAAAGCCACACTGCAAGTAGAGGGAGAGGCGGCCGTCCGTCCACCGCTGAAGCCGCTGCCACCCGATACTGTGTTGGCACTTTATCGCATCACGCAGGAGGCACTGAATAACGTGCGCAAACATGCCATGGCTACCGAGGTGGAAGTGCGCCTGATATACAGGGCGCAAAACGTCCAGCTTGCCATACAAGATAACGGCATTGGTATGAAATTAGATGGCTCAGTCCATACCAGCCACGGCGATAAAGGGGGATTCGGCCAGATCGTGATGCGTGAGCGCGTCAATATATTGGATGGGCAGCTCTTTATCACAAGCTGGCCTCAGGCCGGCACTACGGTGACCGTCATCATACCTAGAGACTGAAGGTGAATTTAATGACTTTCGTTGAACAGAGCCAAACAGACAAAATTCGGGTGGTGGTGGTCGATGACCATCCGGTGGTCCGTGACGGTATCTCTACCATGTTGGATCTGTCAGATGACATAGAAATGGTGGGGCAGGCGCGGGATGGTCTGGACGCCGTAGAAGTCGTAGCCAGGTTAAAACCGGATGTTGTCTTAATGGATTTACAGATGCCCAACATGGATGGGGTTAAAGCGACCCATAAGATTAGGGAGCGTACCCCTGGCACGGAAATTATTATTCTCACCAGCTATGATAATGAGGCCTACCTCTTTGATGCCATCCGGGCCGGTGCGCGGGGATATCTTTTAAAAGATGTCTCGCGTCAGGATTTATGGGCGGCCATCCGGGCAGCAAATCGCGGTGAGTCACTGTTGCAACCCTCGGTGGCTGCCAAATTGATGGGGCGGGTCAGTCGCGATGAGACCCGTCCCGAATCTCTGACCGTTCGAGAACTCGAAGTGCTGAAATTGATGGCGCAAGGGATGCGCAATAAAGAGATTGGCAAAGAATTGAGCATTGCAGAGCGCACCGTGAAAGCCCATGTCACCAATATTATTCAGAAATTGGGCGTGACCACCCGGGTGGAAGCTGTCACTACCGCGCTACGGGATGGGCTAATTTACCTGGAATAAGCGCCGCCAGAGGGCGAGGGGGGGCCACCAGGATATTGCCCTAAAGGACAATACCGGACTACCCTATTTTGACTGTGCAAATATGGACCCTTGTGCCATGTGCAAAAGAGAAAATTGGAATAAGATTATAGTGTCTGAGTATCCTTATCAATAGGATCTAAACGAACTAGAGGGATGAAGCCTATGGGGGCTAAAACACAGAGTCAAGCCGGAGCTTTGCATATTCTAATTCTTGATAATGATGCCTTGTTCCGTGATGGCCTGGCAGCCGTGCTGGAAACTTACTTCGCCACGGTCGAAGAGGCTCCCAGTGGTTATATACTATCTCATGCTGCGCCGGACTCGCAACGGCGCGCTAGCATTACCCAGACCCCTGACATTGTGCTGGTCGATGCTGAGAGTTTAATCGCGGCAAATGGCCAGGCGATGCAAAAGATCCGCTCCCGCTGGCAGCAGTCCAGGGTAGTGGGTTTGGCGCTCTATAACCAACAAGTTGACCGTGTATTAAGTGTAGGAGCCGATGCCTGCCTGCTGAAAGGCTGTACGACGGAAGAGCTGTTGCAGACAATTGGAACAGTCACAGGTCTGGCAGGTTTGCCTAAGGAAAGGGAAGATCTCGTCATAAATGGGGCATCTCCCTATCTGGAGCCGGCGCTGGACCGTTCTGCGACTGGTGGCGGGGCGCTCAAAACCACGTGGGATGGCACGCGTGATAGGGGCCGGCCGGCCGGCAAACGGCATTGGAACCTGGCGGCCACTGCCCTGGTGGCGGTACTATTTTTAGGGCTGGCTTCCCTTACGGCCATTGGTATGACCTTGCAATCGGGCGGATCTGTGCTGATGCAGTTCCCAGCGGCTTTCGTTTCGGACAACGCCATGCCCGGATCGACTGCCGGGCGGATCGTTGTGGATGTGCCGGGCAATCAGGCCGGGCCGGCCGCCGCCTTCAATCCTATCCGCAACGAGTACCTGGTATTGTGGCACGATGGCTTCCATATCATGGGAGAGACCACCTTCTTGAACGGTCAACGTAAAGGGGAGCCGTTTATCTTCTACCGCGATCCGCCCAATGACCAGGGAGACCCTTCGGTGATTTATAATCTGGCAGACGATCACTATATTGCTGCCTGGGCTGAGGGTGGCAATATCCGCATAGCCTTAGGGCACGAGAATGGCATGCCAACAGGCCAGTCTATGTTGATTGCTAACAATACCGCGCGGAGTATGGATCACCCCAGCCTGGCCTATAACCCTGAAACCAATACCATCTTGATGGTGATGCGCCAGGGCACCGATTTGGGAGCTATGTTTCTCGACGGCAAAGGCCAGCCGTTGGGTGAGAGCGAGATCTTCCTCTCGGGAATTGGTGAAAGCGCCCGTCCCAGTGTAGCATTGAACAATAAAAAGCAATACCTGGTGGTCTACTATTTCGGCGGCTCGGTAAAGGGGATCTTCGTCAACAGTGACGGCACGGGGGCCAGTAAGCCGGTGGATATTGCTGGCAACGTTGGAGCTAATCCTATGCCTGCTGTGGCCTACAATGTGCTGCGCGATGAGTTTCTGGTGTTGTGGAATCCCCGCGATGACCTGGCCGTTCAAGTCCTACGGGGAGACGGCACCCCCAATGGCACCCAAACCCGCATCGTGCGCGAAGCCGGCAATGGCAGCACCCCGATGGTGGCCTTCAATCGCAGCCGGGATAGCTATTTGATGCTCTGGTCCGGTAAAAGTCGCAGCGGCGTTAAAGCGGAAGAGAATAATACTGACATCTATGCTATGGAGTTGTTCGGCAGCGGCCAACCTGTAGGACAATAGCACCGGGGTAATAAAAATCGTACAAGATGGCCAGGTTAGACAACTTTCAAAGTTATCTAACCTGGCCATTAACCGGATACCTGTTTGAGGATACTCAGCGTTACTCAGCAATCGCCCCGGCAGCCGGTTGGATAAAGATTGCCAGCACCATGCCGCTAAAGGTCAAGACGCTGAGGGATGTATTCTTGAGCGCCTCGGGCACATATTGCAGCACCAGGATGGGCAGGATGATCGGTCCCAAGCTATTCCATAGGACTGAGAGGGCAAATGCATACGCACTTATGGTAAAATAATCTCGTGGGCGCATTTTCCTCCAGATGTTACTTGCTAAGACTTGCTATGATCCTCAATAAACTGATCAACGAGCGCCCACACCAATTTGCGATCCAGGTCCTCGGTGATCGCATGGCCGGAGTTATGCAGCCACACCAGGTGTTTGTCCAGGGAAGCCAGGCGGCGTAGGATTACCTCGCTGCTTAAGTGGGGGATAGTGATATCTTTGTATCCCTGCATCACCAAGGCCGGCGCCCGCACCAGAGGGAGGCGCCGGTAAGTAACGCTTAGCAGCGCCATCAATTGCTCTATCGCGGCTACAGGCAGCCGCTGATACCACCACAGGCGCTCCAATACCGTCGGATCTTGCAGATCGAACTCACTCTGGCTGCTATCATGCCAGCGCACGAAATACTTCGCCAGGCTGATGATATTGAGGCGCCAATCACCTTCTATATGGGTAGGGGCAGCCATGGGAAAGATGCCGGCAACAGGAACCCGCGAGGCGATTAGTAAGCTTAGGGCCCCACCCATAGAGAGCCCTCCCACGAAGACCCGGTCGCAGCGATGCCACAGGCGGCTATAGCCTTCTTCCGCAATGGCCAACCAATCCTGCCAGCGCAGATGCTCCATCTCAGCCGGGGTAGTGGCGTGGCCCGGCAGATGTACCCCTAAAACAGTGCGGCCTTGCTGGTGCAAATATTCTCCCAAGCCCCGCACCTCCAAGGGTGTGCCGCCAAATCCGTGGATGAGCAACACGCCGGTCCCATCCCCTGCATACTCAAAAGCTACTGCTCCCGGCGGCGGAGTCGCTGAAAGTACCGGACGGGGGGCAGGAATCTGGTTCATATACGCTCTCCTATGAAAGAAACCAACATGCGGTCACCGGGCCTGGGCGCCACACAGTCAAACCATTGTTGACGGGCTAATATTTACAACTGCCTGATGTATTATCTCTAGGGAGCAGAATTCGGTCAAACGCCTACCTGATCCATGCTGAGTATACTCAGCCAGCAATCGCGCCCGATGCGAGCAGGTTGCTGCCCGAACTTCGTTCGGGGGGCTCTCATTACTCACCATTCGTTGAAATTTCGGGTCAAATCACGAATTGTTATTCTCGTAACTGTCCATTCGCTGAAATAAAAATGACATTTCTCAATTTTCGGCTAATTTTGTGTAAACATCCGGCGACAATCCTAAAAGCTGCAAGATGCGGGTCTGCAAGCCAGTTAAAGGGGGAATGTGGCGGATGGTTTGCCCAGGAAGATGCACGATGGTTAAGGTGACCTTGTCAAACACCTTCAATAACCGCTCGGTGGTGGGGTTGTCGATGCCCTTTTTGGGGTTGTTTTCGATCAGATCGGTGAGCTTTTCTTGGTTTTGCTTGAGTTTGCGCCGGACGACGAACTCGATCAGGGTCAACATTCTCACGGCCACGCTCAACAAGTTGGTCAAACCCACCACCTGGTCGTCGCGTTTGACGAACAACGGGTCTAGCGAGAGCGGCACCCCCTTCAAGCGATGAAAGCCCAGGTCGCCGGTTGGCTCAAGCGCCGCAGCAACAACGTCAGTCGGTCGTCGGTGAAGTCCAATTCATGCACTTTCAGTCCAGTAATCCGCTCGATCGTTTCACCAGCCTGCCGCACCCAGCCCTGCACCGGCAGCTTGCGATGATT
>SHYO01000023.1 GCA_009692745.1 Chloroflexota bacterium | reverse complement strand
TGTAGTGTTTAGATTTACATAAGGTGATGATTGGGCCTCAAAATAGCATTTTTGAACGGGCTATAAATGCCCGATTCAGACTTAAAAACCACAATATGTAGTATGTTAGACCTTTCATCAGTCTATATCCGGTGGCTGAGTAGTTACATCCTGAGTACACTCAGGCAAGATCAGAGGAGAAAGCGCATGGCCGAAAGTCACAGTGAGCAGCATAGATCACGTTTCAAAGTTGCCTTAGTTGAACCGAACAACCAACCGGCGCCGCCCTGGGTTACACAGGGACTGGAAGGCGAAGGGATCGAATTCATTATCCATGAATGTCGCACGCCGGAAGAACTGGTAAAGATTGCCGGGGACGCCGACGTGGTTTGGGTATTCGGTGATAACCAGATTGTCACTGCCGAAAACCTGGCGTTACTGCCTCGTTGCGGCGCGCTCATCCGCAGTGGCAGCGGCACCGATAACGTGCCCGTGGAGGCGGCCACAAAATTGGGCATTATCGTGGCCAACACGCCGGAAGCCGTCAGTGACCAGGTATCGGACCACGTCATCGGGCTGCTTTTCGCTGTGGTGCGACAGGTAGCCCTGCAGGATCGCCTGGTACACGCGGGGATGTGGAACATGAGGGCTGGCTTCCCCAACTGGCACGTAGATGGGCAGACCCTGGGGCTGGTGGGCTTCGGACATATTGCCCGCTTGTTGGTACGGAAGTTGCGCGGCTTCGAACTAACAGTATTGGCGCATGACCCTTTTGTGAGCGCTGAGGTGATGGAGAGCTTCGGGGTGCGTCCGGCTAGCCTGGAAGAGGTGCTATCCCAGTCCGACTTTGTTTCGCTGCACTGTCCCTTACTGAAAAGTACCCACCACTTGATGAGCGAGCGTGAGTTTAAACTCATGAAACCGCGCGCGATTCTGATTAATACATCCCGCGGCCCGATAGTGGATGAGGCGGCCTTGCTGCGCGCCCTGACCGAGGGATGGATTGCCGCAGCAGGACTGGACGTCTTCGAGGAAGAGCCAACGCCGCCGGGTAATCCCTTGTTAAAGTTGGACAATGTGGTAGCTACGCCGCATATTGCCGGGTATTCAGACCGGTACCTGGAGCTATTCTGGCGTTATTCTATGGAGACGGCCATTGACTTGTCAAAAGGGCGCTGGCCCCGCTCCTACGTCAATCGTAGTGTGCAACCCCGTTGGAATCTGAAGTAAAACAGGAGGGTTCTATCTTGCTTGAACCGCTTTCGCAGTAGAATCATCATCAGCATCTAGACGAGGTAATCATCAATGTTACTGGAAAACAAGGTCGCACTGATCACAGGAGCTGCTTCAGGTATTGGCCGCGCCACCGCCCAACTCTTCGCCCGTGAGGGTGCGCGGGTGGTGGTGGCAGATGTGAATACCGCTGGGGGCCAGGAAACGGTAGCCGGTATCCGGCAGGCCGGTGGGGATGCCTTCTTTGTCAATGCCGATGTAGGCAAAATGGCAGAGGTCCAGGCCCTGGTGCAGACGGCGCTGGACCGCTACGGCAAGATAGATATCATATATAGCAATGCGGCCCTGCTGAAGATGGGTTCTGCCACCGAGATTACGGAAGAGGACTGGGATCGCGTACTGGCCGTGGATCTGAAGGCGACCTGGATGCTGGCCCACTGCGCCGTGCCATCTATGTTGGCCAACGGCGGCGGCGCTATCATCACCACAGGCTCGGATCACTGCATCCGCGGGTATGCTCGCTATACGGCGTACCAGGCGGCTAAAGGTGGCCTACTGTCCTTGACGCGCGCTCTGGCTGCCGATTATGCGCCCACGATTCGGGTAAACGCGATTCTGCCCGGCGCAGTGCTCACCGGCATGTCCGGCAACCCTTCGGAAAGCGAGATTGAGCGCATAGGACGTATGCGCCCCCTGAAGCGCTACGGTCTGCCAGAAGACATTGCTAATGCGGCTCTATTCCTGGCTTCGGATATGTCCTCCTATATCACCGGCACAGCCATTGTGGTGGATGGGGGCATGAGTTCTATTATGCAGACATAAGGAGGATCTATGAACCTGGGATTGTTTATGATGCCCGTGCATCCGCCGGAGAAATCCCGCACCGTATGCTTTGAGGAAGATATTGAGCTGGTGGAGTACGCCGAAGAATTGGGATTTACGGAAGCCTGGATCGGCCAGCACCATTCGATGGCCTGGGAGCCGATCCCGGCTAACGATCTGTTCATTGCCACCATGATACCGCGCACGCGCCGCATCCGCTTCGGCACAGGAGTCTCTATCGTGCCGCAGCACCACCCGGCCAATATTGCGGTGCGGCTGGCCTACCTGGATCACCTCTCCCGTGGTCGTCTCTATTGTGGTTTTGGTCAGGGAGGCGTGCCCACCGATTGGGAGCTATTCAACCTGCCGGATGGCAAGACCCAGGGTTTGATGACCATAGAAGGTATCGATATGGTCCAGCGACTGTGGCAAGCAGATCCGCCCTTCGATTTTAAGGGCCAGTTCTGGCATATCAAGGTGGAACACCCCAACCATGACATCGGCCTGGGCACCCTCCTCAAACCCTACCAGCAACCCCATCCACCGCTGGCTATGAGTATTGTACGCGGCGGCTCTATGGCGGCGCGCATGGCGGGACAACGCGGCTATATTCCCATCAGCACCAACCTGGTGCCCTTCAATACCGTGGCCGATCACTGGCGCACCTACGGCCTGGGCGCCGCTGAGCCGGTGGGTTCCGCCGGTATTCCGGCCCCTGCCATATCTGCTATACCTGTAAACGGCGCACCCGACCGGGCCAACTGGCGCGTGTCGCGCAGCATCCTGGTGGCGGATTCTACGAAGGAAGCCTGGGACCACGCGCGCCGGGGCTCCTTCATCCGCTCCTTTGAATATCTGATCACGCTCTTTAAATTAACCAATACGCTACACCTGATGAAGCATGATCCGGCCGTACCGGACGCAGATATCACGCCGGAATATGTTTTGAAACACATCTGCATTATCGGTAGCCCGGATGATTGCATCCGCCAGATCCGCGAGTTATATGATATGACCGGTGGATTTGGCACCCTTTTGATGATTGCCCACGACTGGGATGACCGGCAGCGCTGGCAGCGCTCCATGGATTTGCTGGCGAAGGAAGTAGTCCCGGCGTTACCCTAAGCTTACAAGCACTATCACGCTTTAAAGGAGCCTAGTACATGACACCTCTGGATATAAAGGATTTGGTATTCTGGTTGGATGCTGCTATCGTCAAGACCTCTGCAGAAGACAATACAGTATTGCGCTGGCCGGACCAGTCGGACCACCATTTCGATGCTGTCTTCAAGCCGTTCGTGATAAATTGGCATTCAGATACCAGGATGTGGCACCAGCCCCCCACGCTCTCACCTCACGCGATCAATGGCTTGCCGGCCGTGTCATTTAACGCCCTGTACGGCCAGACGTTGATATTTGTAGAGGCTGCTGGGGCTATGGACCGCAAAACAGCCGGTTTTACCATACTTTTCGTCTGCCGTAGCAGGCAGATACAACCTCAGAAAGGGTCAAAATACCTTTTTATTTCCCATAACCGCGAACATTATCTCGGTGAGCCGATGGAGGCCGGCAGCACCAGGTTCGCTGTCATACGCAATGGGGAAACTGGCGCAATGCGGATGCATGTGCGCCGGGCAAAGGGCGAGCAAGGTACCAATGTGGAAGTGGAAGCTAAAGAGGGGCAGTTTGGTGATCTGGAATGGGGTGTTTCTACTTTCACTATGGATTACATCCAGAGAATTGCCATCTTTCGATACAATGGCCGGCAAATTTCCTCACAGCCGATGCTAGGTTCCGAGTCCGGGGAGAGCGAGGACACTATATCTCCGATTATAGCGATTGCCAGCCACTCCGAGGGCAATTACCTGACGTGCGATATCGCCGAGATGGCCGGTTATCGCCGGGTCTTGCCGGAGGCTGAGTTGGGGCAGCTTGAAGCGGCCATGCTGCAAAAGTATGGCCTGCAGGGTTAAAAACGCCGGGAAATTTAATTTGGCATTGTAAATGGGCACTGGCCCGCCGGAACCCTGGTCCATAGGGGTATGTGTCAATCTCCGCCG
Organism: Chloroflexota bacterium; assembly: GCA_009692745.1. Classification (GTDB taxonomy): domain Bacteria; phylum Chloroflexota; class Anaerolineae; order Epilineales; family SHYO01; genus SHYO01. The sequence continues at coordinate 33,588 of SHYO01000023.1, read as the reverse complement.
TCGCTCAATTATCCCTTGGTCCAAAAAACCGCCCTGTCATATCCATCTCATGCTGGCTTAAGCTCACCTGCTGCATGGACTTGCGTAAGGGACTAATATCATAGTTTATTCTCTGTAACTGGATGAGGCCATCAGTAATAGTAAGATAATGCGCTGTTTGATCGGGATCGTCCAGCCGGCGATACGAGACGCTCCCCGGATTTATCCACAGCTCCGTATCGCTGAGATAATGCATGCCTTGCCGATGTGTATGTCCAAAGATGACACGTGAAATGGAGCCACGCTCGAATTCAGGAAATGCCTGGGCACAAAACTCTTGAAAGGCGTATGAACTGAAAATCATCTCATAATCTCGATACATATGGGACAAACCATAGGAGATACCATCCAGGGTAACTGTTACCGTTTTAGGCAGTTGCTCTAAAAAAGAAATCTCGGCTTCACTCATTAAACTCGCGTTATAATGACGCCATGCGCGTTCCTCTAGCGGCAGAAGGTCCAGCGGTTTTCCCGTCCGGTAACAAGATGCCACTTGACGGTCATGGTTACCTTGGACACAGAGCACACGATGCTCTCGGATCCAGGCGATTACCTCTCTAGGATAGAGTCCATAGTCCACCAGATCACCACCACATATTATCAGGTCGCTATTAGATTCGCGCGCCCAAATAGCTTCAAGCGCATAAATATTACTGTGAACATCAGAAATTATCAGAGTTTTCAAAGCGGATTCCTCTATAGTTCAGAAGCAGGACCGGTCAATTCCATCGTCCTCTACAGTAATCCTAGCAATCAGACCAGGATAACGAAGGCTATCCACTCTGTCAAATTCATGGATACCAGTAATTCGACACTACCCACACAGACGAGGGGAAGGCAGCCAGCCGGGGATTAGGTCCTCTCAGCCTGCTTGTTGAACGCGTATGCACTCACGTTTGTTACCGCAGGGGTAGGGGTAAGTTGGCCTTCAGCCAGAGTGTAGACCTGGTTGGCCGCTTGGGATAAGAAATTATCGTGGGTGGCGACGATGATGGTGGCGCCGGATGTCTGCAACTCCTGAAGCAGGCGCACCAACTCCCATTTGGCCTGGGGGTCCAGTCCCAGGCTGGGCTCGTCCAGCACCAGGATGGCAGGGGCAGCGATCAGGATCGCCGCCAGGGCCAGGCGCTGCCTTTGGCCGGCACTTAAATCGCGCGGGTATGATTGCGCTACGGGCCCCAACCCCAGCCGTTCCAGCAAGCTTAGCGGATCTCGGGTGTATACCCCCAGGTTATTTTGGGTAAACCGGAGCTCCTCAATCGCTGTTTCGGCGAACAGCATGCTATCGGGATCTTGAGGCACGTATCCTACCAGCCGCGCCATCTGATCTGCCGCAAGAGATGTCTGGCTGCGGGGCAAGAGGGGGTGGCCGCATACCTGAATTGTGCCGCGATTCGGTGAGGTGGCTGCTATTTTTGCTGCTGGGATGGGTGGGGGCAATAATCCCGCCAGGTGTTTGAGCAGGGTGGTCTTACCACAGCCATTCCTCCCCGTAATCGTGATCCAGCTCCCCTGGGCTACTGTCAGATGCATACCTTGTAGGATAGGTGGTTGTCCTGGGTAGGCGAAGTGCAACTGCTCCACGACCACTGCCGGGCCGGACTCTGCCGGGCTGCCGGCAGGTAGTAGCAATGGATGGGGCAAAGGGACTGCAGACTGTGCCAGCGCCTGTTGTGCCTGGGTGGCTGGAACCAGCAGCGGAGGGGCGCCTAAGGCCGGGAAGTGGAGCAGGTGGGTGATATAGGGCAGTACCCTGGCGGTGCGGTGCTCTGCCAGGATGATGGTCAGGTGCATTTGGCGGTGTAACCCGGTGAGGATCTCCATAAAGCCATCTGCGGCGGCGGGGTCTAATTGAGATGTGGGTTCGTCGAGTACCAGCATCTGGGGCTGCAGAGAAAGGGCTGCCGCCAGGGCAGTGCGCTGCCGTTCTCCACCGGAGAGCAGGTACGTAGGGCGTTGCGCCAGGGATTCAATCTGCATCAAGCGCAGAGCTCGCCGGAGATGCCAGGCCATAGCGCCAGGAGACCAGCCCCGATTTTCCATCGGAAAGACAATCTCGGATTCCACCGTATCGGTGAGGCATTGGGCCTCAGGACTTTGGGAGACGAAGCCTACCGTTTCCGACAGACGGCGCGGTTCCGTTTCCAGGGTATTAACCCCGGCGACGTGAATTTCTCCGGCAAACCGGCCCCCGGAAAACAGGGGCACCAGGCCATTGATGGCCCGCAAGAAGGTGCTTTTGCCCACACCCGATGGCCCGGTCACCAGGACGAAACTACCGGCAGGAATTTCCAGAGTGATATCTTCCAGCGCCGGTATGGAATTTTCGGGGTACCAGTAACTTACATGGGTAAACTGAATGATAGGAGCAGCAGCGACCGGCTGAGAGTACTCAGCTTGAGGCAGCGGGACAGGTTGAGCTGGTGCGAGGCTGGCGTTAGCGCTGGACCTACGCACGAAGAACCAGGAACGCGGCCAGAGGGCTGGTAGCATGGGAAGACAGATGAGGAGGCCTACCCAGGGTACGAAAAACGGCAGATCCAGGGAAGGATAGGGTGTGTATGCCAGCAGGGCTCCCGGCAGATTTAACAGGGCAGCGGCGCCCAAGATAGTGATCCCGGCGGTTACGAAGGTGGCGCGGTCGGCCCGCGTGGGCGGAGGGCCTGGGAAGCGGGTAGGGTGGGGCCGGGCGGAGCTGCGGAATAGTAATGTGGTAGTGACAGCCGCTCCCGCCAGAAGTAGCCCCCATCCTGCCAGGGAAAAGCGGGAAGTCATATACGCCAGCGCCATACCCACCACCAGACACACCAGGCTGGCCAGGACCAGGAGGCGCAGCGCCAAAGTAGATTGAGGTGTGCGGGCGCCGCCGAATCCGCGGATCTCCATGCCTTCTGCCAACTGGAGGGCGCGTTCCAAAGCTGTCGTCAGGATAGGAAGCACCAGAGGGGGGAGATCTTTGATCGATCTGATGCGGTGACCGCGCACTTGCTGGGCTTCGCGGATGTTGGCCCAGCTCCGGCTAGTCATCGGTACGAACCCTAAAGCGATACCCAGTACCGTGCCTAGTCGCGCTAATCCGGGGGGCACCATTTTCAGAAGTGCATGGGCCTCCAGGTGCGGGCTGATGATCAGGAAGGCAGCCATGGCTGTGACCAGACTCAAGCCGTTTACGCCGCCGTAGACCAGAGCTTCAGCGGTGATGGCTCCGCCAACGACCGGTATCGTGGCAGGCAGCGCCACTAATGGATGGTCGCCCACGTGGGCTATCAGTCCATTGAAGATGGCAGAAAAGGAACAGATAAATACCACCAACCTGGCCAGGCCGCCAGGCCGCATACCACCTTGTTGGGACGCAGGTGGGAAGCTGGTTAGTATAACCAGCAGCGCCATCAAAAGCAACACCAGGTAGAAGGGGTTGCGGGTAGATAGGCCCAGGGAGAGCGCGGCGCTGGCCCAGGCCAGCCAGGCGGAGGTGCTCAGCCTGCGGGCGGGGGTCAACGGCGTTGCGTCCATAGGAGAATGGCCGCCAAACCCAAAACTAACAGGGCGAAGATGCCATAACTTACCAGGCGACTATCATTTTCGCCAGAGTTTTGCACCGGTGGCGACGTGGGCGATGGAGCAAGGATGGGTGTGACCGGGACCGGGGATGCTGCTGAGGTGGCAGATGGTGTTGCAGCCACAAGGGTTAACGCAGGTGTGGTGGGGCGGAGCGTAGCAGCAAGTGACAGGTTGGTCGTAGTCGCGGTAAGGTTGGCCAGAGGCGCCGTAGAGCCGGCTGTCGCAACCCTTGTTTCTACAGCCAGGGTGATGGTGCGCGCCGGTGGTATTGTTTCGGTAGGTGCGGTGATAACCGTAGCCGGTGAGATAGTTTCAGTAGGTGCGGTGATAACCGTAGCCGGTGAGATAGTTTCAGTAGGTGCGGTTTGCAACCGCACGCTTTTCTCGGTAGGTGTAGGGATAACCGTGGCCAACAGGGGAGAAAAAGTAGGCAATGGCGCCGGCGCCGGAGCGGCGCAGACCTGGTCAAAGGTGTATGGCCCGGCTGAGCCATCCTCGGTCGGGAACCTTCCGCCCCAGGTCCATCCCTCCACATCTCCGGCGGCCACCTGGCGTCCCAAGGCCCCCATAATGGCCACGTTCCACTGTGCCGCGCTGCCAGTCCCTGTATTGGGCAGGTAACTATAATTCCAGAAGGCGCAGTTGGCGCCCTGGCATTGGCAAAAGCATTGCTGGCCCGGCGTAGTGCAGCCCTGCCCGTCAAGCGCGCAAACCGCCGCCCCGATGCCCGACGAGTAATCTACGTTGATATCCAGTCCTGACGCACGCAGGATGTCTAATCCTGTGGGGTTGGTTTTGGCCAGACTGACGCAGCGGGTAACAACCTGGCCATCGCTATGCTTCACGACCAGACCTACCCGGATGGGGCCGGCGGGTCCTTGGGCGCCGGCAGGAATCGCCGCCAGCACCCAGAGCAGTATCGTTAATAAGAGATAGATGCGCCGCCTATAAGGCATTCGTCACCTTTAACCCTGAGAGGTGTCTCAAATGCGCCGCACACGCAAACACAGGCCCAGGCTCAATGCTGCCAGACCCAATAAAGCCAGCCAATCGGCGGATGCTGCGCTACCGGTGACAGGCAAAGTTTGGGGTGCAGGTACACTCTGGACTGCGGGCGAATTCTCCACCGCCAGGACTGCCCCATGCACGACGCGCAGGTCGGTCAGGGTTACTTTAGCCAGGGTCGGAATGGCCTGTACTGTTGCCAGTAAGTTATCTCCGGGGATTTTAACCTGGAAGGCATAAGCGCCATTAGGGTATTGTAGAGAGACCAGGAACTGTTCTGGGGAATTCCAATTGCTAGGCAATTGATTGGCGGCCAACAACGCCTGGATCACCAGCGCCGTCGAATTGGCGTCGCTGTCGGTGCCGAACTGGTTGGGTTTTTGATAGGTGAAGCCGCCGTCGGTATTCTGCACAGTGCGCAGATAGGTGAGGGCCTTTTGGATGGCAGGGGCATCAGCGGCCAGACCGGCGGCGCGCAAAGCTTGCACAGCTATAGCGGTCGTATTGCTATCGCCACTGCCGGCCTTGACCTCTCCAGTGAAGGCCCAGGAACCATCGGTGTTTTGGGCGGAGAGTAAAGCATCGGTAATTTTTTGGGGCGTTGGTTGGCCGAGGGCATGCCAGGCCAGCATGGCATAAGCCTGGTCGAAGATGGTGCCGTTAAAACGGCCGCTGCCATTGTCAAGCTGTTTGGCAAGGACCCCTTGTAGATCTATACCGCCGAAATTCTTGACATCCTGGCCCGTGGCTACGGCCGCCAGGGTGATTTTCGCCAGCACCCCCGTTTTACCCAGGTTCTGGTTGGCCTGAGAAGCCAGGAAATCAATAGGATTTTTCCCCTGGGCGGATTTCCAAGTCGTGCTATCCTGGCCTGCGGCGGCGGCCGCTACGAGGACATCAGCGGTTATTGCGGCGCCGCTGGAAGGCGAGAAGCCATCAGAAAAGCCGCCATCGGCCTGTTGTTTGCCTTTGACCCAATTGAGGGCGGTAGTGTTATCACCGCCCGCCGCCGATACGACACTCGTAAGGCAACTAAACGCTATTATTAATACCAGGAGAAAGCCTGGGATCTTTTTGTGATTTTCGTGGTTTTTCATCACGCCCACTCCTTGTGGTTTGTTAAACGCCATAAAGTTGGCGCCGGTTTTATACTGTGAAAATACCATTCGGCATGTTGGACAATTTTGCCGGAATCCAAAGGATTCATATTATCCGCCCGTTTTCACGGGCTAGTGGCCAGAAAATAAAAAACACCCCACGAGCCTGATCGCTCGACGGGGTGGGGAAGCAATGGTCCCGAGTAGATAGTGAGAATCCCGGAGACGTGCTGGCTAAATAACTGCGCCATCGTCCTTACGGGATCGTCATCTGCTCCACCCCCTTTCTCGCGAAGGCAAGTAAGAGCTACGGCTAGGGCGGGTAATCTGGCTTGCCAGAACCGTGGCGGCTGGCTTACAGTTGCGGGACAGCGCCGGTCTTTCACCGGCTTTCCCCCTTGTGCCTCAGCATCCGAGCTTTTGGCACCCTACCGAGGCGTTGCTGAAAGTACTCAGCATATAATTATGGCTGGATTATATAGGCTGCGTGCATAGATTGCAAATCAGGTTGATGAGGCAGGTGGTAGTAGTGTTGAACAATTTGCCAGATTGTTCAAGTAAGGAAATACAAGGTAAGATCTATTTAAGGCAAGATCTATCTTGAACCTCGACTATGCCCGTCTGTATCTTCGCGAAAGAAAAATTCATATGATAAAGAAAGGAACACCTGCTTTATGGGGATCATACGGACCAACCAAATAAAACAGAAACTGAAACAAAAGCAGCCTGTTTTCGATGTGCGGATAACGATCCTTGATCCTGAACTGGTCGAAATCGCCGGCATGGCAGGCGTCGACACTATCTGGGTCGACGGCGAGCATACCAATTTTAATTGGGAACGGGCCCAGTCCTGTGTGCTGGCTGCTGAATTGCACGGGATTACCCCCATCCTCCGGCCCACAGAGTTGCCGGGCTACCGGGAGTATATGATTCAGCGGGCGCTCAATATCGGCTTCCAGGGCATGGTCGTCACCGGGATACGCAGCCCGGCGGATATACAAGGAATCCTGGACATCATGAAATTTCCGCCCCAGGGCAAGCGCGGCATTGGCGAAGGGCGGGTGTTCGAAAGAGCCGGGGAGCAGGTACACCAGGGACCTGAGATTCTGCAAGCTCTGAACAATGAGATCTTTACGGCGGTGCTCATCGAAAGCGTCGCAGGCGTCAACACTATCGATGAGATTTGTGCTATCGAAGGGGTAGATGCAGTGGGTCTGGGCCATCGCGACTATGCCCTGGATGCGGGGCTGCCGGATTTTTCAATGGGACAAGAGGGAATGCAATCGGCGCTTCGCACCATTAACGCTGCCGCCAGAAGACATGGTAAAGCCTGGTTCGGGGATGGCAGCTCTATTGAGAGCTTTAAGCGCGCGGCGGCCGAAGGCGCGCTGCTCTTTTCCATAGGCCGGGAAACAAAGGTATGGCAGAAAACCTGTAAAAACGTGGCACAGTACCGGCAGATAAGAGGATTTTCTTGATGCATGCAGACGCAGATGAGCTATCCTGCTCTTTCCACCGTGTGGGCCCCGGTGAGGGGCAATAGAGTCAGGCGCCTGGCTCTCAAATTCCTGGGTTGGGTTGTACTTGGCGGAATGTTAGCGGCGATAGTGGGCTGTTCCAATCCACTGGCAGATCCGGCCCTTCAAGCTACGCCCACACGAAACTTGCGGGCGCCGGCGCCCGCACCAGCAGAGATTATGCCACCAGCACGCCCTTCCGTAGTGCGGGGTAAACCTTTATACGAAGAGAATTGCGTGGCTTGTCATGGCAACCGCCAGGTGGGGTATAGTATCGGCACGCTCTTTATGAATCCCAAACCCACCCGTTTTATTTATGCCGAGAACCTGCGCCAAGATTCACCCCTGACATATTACAGGGCTATCACCAAAGGCGTGCTGGGGACCGCTATGCCCGCCTGGGATCTGAAGTTAGACGTACAGCAACGATGGGATGTGGCATTCTATGCCCGCTCTCTGCCGGCAACGCCGGATGCGTTCAAAGGTGGTAAGGAGCTTTACGCTACCCATTGCACTGTATGTCATGGGGACGGGGGAGAAGGGAATGGGCCGCAAGCCGCTAACCAACCCCGGCATCCCACAGCTTTAGCCGATCCCCGTTACCTGGTAGTCCAAACCGGCCAGCATCTCTGGTATGCCACCGCCGGATTGCCGGATCTGCCGGATCATAACTGGGCCAGTGTGCTCAGCCAGGATGAGCGCTGGCAGATAGTTAATTACATCTGGACTTTTATGTATGACCCCGGTTTTACTGTGGGAGCTTTTCAGCCATAGGAGGCGTGATTTGCTCCCAACTCGTAAATAAAGAGACCCCCCAGTCAGGAAGATGAATATAAAAACGAAGCGTCCTGGGGGGTCCCATGGGTGGGGGTGGGGGTGAGAATTATTGTCAATGGGTGTTGGGTAATCTTCGGTTTCAAATCTCCTAAAGATCTCTTAACCACATGTTAACTTTCAGGCCTATTACTGGGATGGTTTTCTGATATAATCTATCTAGATAACTTTATTTCAGTGTTCTTCAATTGGAATCTACTATTCATCTGTAACCTGTGTTTTATTGCCTTTGGAACCGGCTTTTTTAGCTAGTATTACCGGGAATTAGGGAAAGGGAAACGCTGAGGGGATCCGGTGGAGGCACTCCGCCCGAGTACCCCTACCGGTCTGTGACCCATCCCGTTGAGGTTCATTAGCGTCCCGCCTCAGCGTCTCTTGGGCATATAACGGACTTTTAGGGTTCTAGATACGCCCTTTTCCAAAAGATTTGCGAATTTCTTTGTCTGCCATGAGCACCTATCCGGAGAGCAGAAATCGTGAGATGGCAACGGGCGGAGTTAGTGGTTGTCGGGTTCATCCTGGTCAGTTGTGTAGCGCTAGCTGGTTTCAGAGTGCCTGTGGGCGAAGCTGGTCCGGAGGATATGAATACCCCCAGGCGCGTCTTCATACTAATAAACCAATACCGCGTCAATAATAATCTTCCCCCTCTCGTTCTGAATAGCCGTTTAGCGAATGCTGCGCAGATCCATTCGGACGACATGGCGACTACCAATGATGTCAGCCATACCGGCTCCGACGGGTCGTCACCATGGGATCGTATCCACCACGCTGGGTATTCTATCCTGAATGCCGGCGAAGTCGTGGCGGCAGGACAAAGTTCGCCTGAGGAGGTAGTTAACGCCTGGATCAATAGCTTGCCCCATCGCCACATATTGCTGGGCAATTATCGCGATATCGGCATTGGACATACGTACAATCCGACCGGTCCCCACCGGGATTACTGGACAGCCGATTTAGGCGAGCAATCCAATACCCTCCAGGTGACCCCTACTCCAGGGATTATCGAAACACCCACGGCCCAACCTCGGGCTACAAACACACCGGTCCCCAAACCCAGGGTAACACCCCGGGCTACGCCTCCTGGCAGTGTGACCACCTTTCTCTACCCGGCCACGGGCCGGGCCGGGTGGGTTGTCAGCCGTGAGACTGAGGGAAACCATTTTGGGGCCGAAGATCTCTTCGCCGGCAGCTACCAGGGAGAGCAATTTCGCAGTGCACTCCAATTTGACTTGAGAACTTTGCCTGCGAGCGCGCATATCAACTATGCCATGCTCCAGCTTATCGGCCGGAATAGTATTTACCTGGCAAACCAAGGCGTTTGGGAAGCCCGGTTACTAACACGGGAGATCGATGGGGATTTTACGAATTTGAATTACCAGCGTCTTACTACCGCCGCCTCTGAGGTGACTCTGGCGCCGTCCTTATCTCCCGCGGAGCTGGGACCTTACCATGCGAATTTCTTCGATTTCACAGATGATGCCCTGCGAGCCCTTCAGCGAAGGCTAGCCACCGACAAATTGGTGACATTCAGCCTAAATGGGCCGGAGGGTGATTATACCAATCTTTTCTCATGGGATACGGGGATTGGCATTGGTCCCCTGAGCTTCCACCCTGTATTGTGGATTAATTATTCAGTGTCTCCATAAGTCTATGCGCCCTTTTTGGTAACTGTTCACATTTCCTGTAGGTGCGGTCTCCTGGCCGCACATCTTCCAGGTGCGCCAAAGACGTGCAGCCGGAGGCAGCACCTACGAAATTGTTGGCCCGGTACTTTGGTAGGTGCGGTCTCCTGGCCGCGCATCTTCCAGGTGCGCCAAAGACGTGCAGCCGGAGGCAGCACCTACCATTAGACTTTTTGATCGTTTGCCGATCAATAGGGAAAGTGGTATACTTGGCTCCAGAAATATCTTTTTTGCGCGGAGCCTATTGTTTGATTCGGATGTTGATAAAGAAAATATCTGGCCTCACGGTTGGCATTCTGACTGGCATTCCGGGTTTATCTCGGGATTTCACTTGGAATTTCACCCAGTTGGCTCTATTCCTGGGCTGGCTTTAATGGATCCCCGAAATTGTGGACCATTTCGCCAGCTATTTTGTTTTTCCTGGGGTGTGTATGCCAAGCGGCAATCGAAATATGATATGGTTAATATTATGTGGTTGAATGGAGCTGGCAGACACGCCGCTGTTCATCCTCAAAAGAAAGGAGGTGAAAAATGATGACTATGCAACGTTTTCCTGTTCAAGAAAACAGTAACGACGTAGCCGTCTTTGTGGACTTTGAGAATATCTATATCTCAGTACGCAATCGCTATGATGTAGATCCGAATTTTGAGCACGTGATAGACAAGTGCGCTGAATTCGGCCGGGTAACTATCTCACGAGCGTATGCCGATTGGTATCGGTACCCGCGGGTAACCAATGCCTTATATGCGAACGGCATCGAACCGATGTATGTACCGACATACTACTACGACCGCGATGAAGGCCGGACGGGCCGGGCCATAAAGAATAGTGTGGATATTCACCTGACTATCGATTTAATGAAAACCCTATTCAGCTTTCCGAATATTGGGACATATATCGTCGTCACGGGGGATAGAGACTTTATTCCGTTGATTAACACTATTCGCCAATATGGCAAAAAAGCCGTCGTTATCGGTGTTGGAGGAGCCGCGTCGAATCACCTGGCGCAGAGTGCCGATGAATTTATCTTCTACCGGCAGTTGATGGAAGATCGTGTGCCGCAACAGAAGGAGGTCAAGGATATTTATAAGACCCTGGTTGAGGCAATCCACCTGGCACGCCGCCGTAAGATCAGCAGCACGCTGGCTTCCCTGAAGCTGTTGATGATTGAAGTTCTGGGAGAGTTTGACCAATCTAAATATAAGGATAATCAGGGCAAACCCTTCACCAAATTCAAGGATTTCGTGCGTGAAGCGCAACGCCGGAATTTTGTACAGATCTTCTCTAGCGGCACGGTGAATGAGATCTTTCTCCCCGGAGAGGATCCTTACAAGCTGAGCTCTTTTGTCTCGAACGCGGCGCCCGCCCAACCTGCATTAGCTGAAGAGCGCCAGGAACGCCAAGAGCGCCACGTGCCGGTTGTGGTTGATGAAGAGGTTTCCCTGTCTACCGATGAGGTCGAAGAGTTGGAGGAGTTCGAAGATAATAGTAGTGTGACCACAGACTTTACCTCTGAGGAATGGCAGGTTTTCCGCTCCTGCGTTGGCCAATTCGCACAACCAACTCTCTTCATCAACATTTTCGATAGTTTGCGTTCTGCCCGTAATGCAGAACGTTTGAATCTGACCAACAAAGAACTAAAGGATATAATTAAACAGGCCATCCGCGAAGGATATCTGATGCGTATTAGCCGGGGCAGCCATGGCTACTATCAATTGAATCATCAGGCCAAGTTCCCGGAACCCTCGTAGGGAGCTGGGGGCGGTGGCCCGTTGGCGCCCGATTGTGAAGGGAGGTGGTGCAGCTACACCACCTCCCCAGTACTTCCTAAAACCCTTCTTCTCTCTTCTATGCCTCTCTCCAGGAGATGACCTATGGCGGGTATAAAAGTTATCCTTAACCCGGCTGCTGGGCATGGCGCCGGCCGCCAAGCTATACCCCTGATCCAGCGAACCCTGGCTTCCCTAAACCTTCCCTGCGAATTTGTGATCACGGATGGCCCGCAGCAGGCGGTTCACCTGGCGCATCAGGCGGCTGCCCATGAGCGCTGCCATATAGTGGTGGCGGCGGGCGGGGACGGTACGATCAATGAAGTGGGTAATGGGTTGATGCGCGCGCGGGAGGAAGGATTTGAGGTTACCATGGGCATAATCCCCCTGGGATCGGGTAACGACTTGATCAAGAGCCTGGATATCCCGAATTCGCCGGCGCTCGCCTGCCGGAGATTGGCCGAAGGTCACCCCCGGCTGATGGACGTCGGACGTATTGGCACTGCCTATTTCTTTAATGCCCTGGGTTTCGGCTTTGACAGTCTCGTGGCAATGGAAGCCAGGAAAATGCGCCGGCTGCGTGGTCTGCCCCTCTACCTGGTTGCAACGCTGCGCACCCTATTGCTAACCTATAACACGCCCCGTGTACACCTGACCTTGGATAATACCACTATCGAGCAAGAGGTTACGATGCTGGCGTTCGCTAACGGACGGTGCTATGGCGGCGGCTTCTGGATCGCACCCCAAGCCGAAATTGACGATGGGCTTTCCGATGTGGTGATAGTAGATCCACTTAGCCGCTTGCGCATTCTAGGCTTTATCCCCCATGTGATGCGTGGCACCCACTTGGGAAGAGCGGGGGTTTCTCTGCTGCGCTCGCGCCGTTTGACGGTCACTTCACGAGAACCCTTGCCGGTGCAGGCCGATGGTGAGATTATCTTTACCGATGCACGCCACTTGGAGATAGAGTTATTGCCTGCAGCGTTGCGGGTATTGGTGTAAAAGCCCCACCTCTCCCCTCATACGGCTGCCGCAGGCGGGCGCCCTGCCTTGGCTGTTGTAGTAGCATGGCCCTTAACCTGATCTAATCTGGGACTTCTGTACAATGTAATCACGGTAATCTCCGGTGGGGCGTTAAAGCGCCACGGCGGTAACCCGCCACCCAAGCCGCGATTCACGTATAGCCACATGTCGCCTACCCGGTGGAGGCCCTCAATGTACCGCCGTCCGAGAGCAGGTAGGCGTGGCGGGCGCATACTTTTTAGCCGGATTTGGCCGGCATGGGTATGCCCCGACAGTTGGAGGTGAATATCATACCGGCTGGTCACATCGGCAATATCCGGCTCATGGGCTAACAGGATCTTAAAAGCTTGGGGCGGCACATTCTGTAGCGTTAGGCGCAAACTGCCCCAGCGTTCGCGCACATCATCGATTCCCAGCAGATAGATCGACTCGCCATTCCGTTCGAGACGTTGGTGAGAATTGCGCAACAGGGGAATCCCCGCCTGTTCCAACGCCCGGGTGACATGCAGATAGTCTAAGGTGTCACCCCAATAATCATGATTGCCCATGACAGCATATACACCCAGGGGTGCTTGCAATCCTGCCAGGGCTTTTTGAACACGGTGACCATTGGAGGCCCTGGGAGAATCGACAAAATCCCCCGTCAAGACAAAAAGATCGGGTTGCTGCTGCAGCGCCAACTCTAACCCACGCCTGATGCGTTCGGGGGGCGTCCAGAGGGAGAGATGCATATCCGAAGCTTGCACAATTCTGAGACCATTAAAGGCTGCCGGCAGATCGGGGAAATCCAGCTCTACTTCTTCCAGGGTGAAGCGCTCATGCTCTAAGATCCGGGTAGAAACCGCCCAACCGGCCAAGGTAATAGCACTGGCGGCAGCCGTTAAGCCAGCGCCCAGGGCCAACCATTTTTTCAGCCACTTCTCTCGCCTCATTACAGTTTCTAGAAGACCTGCTATCTTTCTGTCTGTTTTCATAAAAATGGCAGGCATCATCACTTCTTGCCTGCCTGACCTATTCTATCGCAACTCGTGACATAATTACCCTACGGGAATTGTACCATACCATGAGACGAAGACCAAATTTCTTAGGCTGGCGCCACCCCGACAGTTGTGAAACGATCACCGTAAATAATACGTTAATTCCATTAATCTCCCGTACTTTTCACAAGGTTACTACGTCATATGTAATGGGTGCGATCCGCAAATGATTAAAGCTGCAGATTCAAGGAAATACATCTCAACATGTCGCCTGCGGCTGGGTTAGGCTGCTGGGAGTGGCCAATTGACAGGTCCTGATGCTTTCACTATGATTGAGTGGCCCGCCCCATCAGCTTTTCCACTAGCTTACACGGCAGACTTTCACGGTTGCGCATTAATAAAGCAGCGCGCCAGCTCGTCAGTGTAGCTTTCTGAGAGGCTGTTATGATGTTAAAAGTGAACATAAATGTGGCATCTGAACCGGGATTAGGTAGCGAGGACCCCTTTATAGAAGTACGCAACAATATCGCTTATCTAGCCGGCACCCAGGTTGCGGTTTGGGTGTTGGTGGGATACCGGCGCATGGGGATTAGCCTGTCGGATCTACATCGCACTCTCCCTGGCTTTTCCCGCATGCAACTTCAGGCGGCAATGCATTATTACCGTAGTCATAAAACTGAAATCGATTACCTCCTAAGCCAGCATAGCCTTCCTCCTTTGCGTATTCCGTTGCAATAACTTCAATCGAACTACTTCCACTGAAGTAAATTCGATAATCGAACACTATCACCGGCTTGCAAAAGGCATATAAATGAGATACGTCATATCCCGCGGCGGTGCCCCCTCCAAGGCCACCTGGTCCAGGTAAACTGTGGTGGGACGGTCTGGCGACTCCTGGCGTACATTAAAGATGATTTGCACCTGCTTGCCTTTCCAGCGCGCAAGATCGAACCATAGGTGCGTCCAATTCTGGCTGAGCCATAGGTTCGTCCCCACCTGGCAATTATTGCCTGTCAGGTAACAGACTTCGCCATCCGCAATTACCAGCACTTCAAACCAGTCGTGACCGGGTTCCTGTTCCGTCCCGGCCAGTTTGTAATTAAAAGATAGGGTCTGGCGTGAAGCGTTGGCTGCCAGGCTGGCGGATTGGATAAGGGTGGAGTTGCCGATGCCACCCAGGTCCGGTTGACCCTGGAAGTTCGCTCCCAGCAGCGCCGACCGATTCCCTGACAGAGAAACGGAATTAGTCACTACTACAGGCGTGCTCCCCGAGGTTTGCCATTGGTTGAGCCCATCCTCGAAATCGCCATTCTGGATCAGGTTAAATTCCGGTGGCAAGTTGAATGATATACCTGCGGGACTTGATATGGCGACGGTGGTCCGCATGGGAGCCCAGGCGCCATAGGCGCCCGGTTTAACAGCCTGTACCTGGTATTCCTGGCCTATATTCAACTCGCTTAAAGTGAATCCGCCGGTAGCTGTCGTGTTGGTTAGTACCGGGGTGAGAGGCGTTATCCATGCTCGGACAGTGGCTGATGCCACCGGTATGTCCCGGATATCCATCACGGTACCGTTAATCGTCCCTAAGCCCAGGGAGGCAACCACCGTTGTCCAGGCTTGCATGGCCGGAAAGGTTTCCATATTTCCAGCATTGTCCCGCGCTCTGGCGGCAAAATAATAGGTGTGTCCTACCACTCCAGTAAACTGGGCACTGGTTGAGGTGGTGGCAGAAAACCAGCGGATGCGATTGTTCGTCGAGCTGGGAAGCCCGTCGCTATAATAGACGTCGTAATTGGCTATGCCCGAGCCGCCATCGGTGCCACTCCAGTGTACCGTGAAGGTGGGTAAGCTATAGGGTGGTAGCGCTTCTACCTGGGAGGTGGGGGCGCTGGCATCACCCTCAACCAGAATGATAGGCCGTCCACCTACCATGATACCGCCGGATGGGCTCCAGGCATTATGGTTGGTGGCCCCGCGTAGGGTTATAGTGTATTGTCCGTTGGAAGCAGTGAGCGCCAGGGGGGTACCTCCTGGGAAATAAGCGATGGCGGTGGCGGAATTTGCGCTGACATTTACCGTCTGGTCGGTGGTAATCCAATTCCACAACACAGTCACGCGCTGCCCAGGTGCGCGGGTAAAGGCCAGACGTTCGATGTTACCCTGTGTATTGCGCGATAGGAAGGTCAAATCTCGCAATTGCTCCGTGACAAGCTGAAGAGCCTGGTAGGCTGGCCTGGGTACACCGGGAAGCGACAGATGGGACCAACAAGCGGAGCCTGCCGGGTTGCGGACTATGCCAAAGGCGTCATGGGAATCGGGGCCGTTACCACAATCATCAAAGAGCTGGAAGATAAAGGTCCGGTCTATGCCGGCGGCATAGGCATAGGCATAGGCCTGGATGATATAAGCAGCTTGTTCGTCCAGCGTGCCTCTGCCGGGGGAGTTAGGATCCCAGGTGGGGCCGGGAAAGTCATTCCAGACGGGGATACCGCTTTCATTGACCCAAATAGGTTTGTTGCCCAAACCGTAGCTGGCCAATTGGGAACGGATCCACTGGGTCTTATCCCAGAATAGGCGGGGATCGCTATAGAGGTGCCAGGCAGTCGCATCGAAAAACCAGTTGTTGGCGTCCCGTAAGCTCTTATCGCTATCCTGGCTGAGGACCTGCAGCAAATTCGGGAAGAAGTCCGGCTGGGAGAAATGGGCCATACCGGCCATCAAGATTCTCGCCTGAGGATCGGCGCTCTTGGCCGCCAGGTATCCGACTTTGAGCAGACGGGCATAATCGTTCACCGAACCGGACCAAAACCAGTTTAAATCGGGCTCATTCCATAATTCCCAGGTGCGCACTCCCGTGCCAACCGGCCAATTTTGTAAGTGGGCTAAATCTCCCCCTGGGCGATAGCGATTTACCACCTGGTAGACGAAGCGTGCCCAGTAGTTTTGTGGGTTGATCGATTTACCCGGGCCCGGCTTATCGGTGCCATCGGTGAATACGGGGACATTCAGGTTGGCTGGAGGTGATATAGCGCTGGAAAGCTCTGTTCCCATCAAGCTATTCGGCCGGTTGAAATATGGGCCGGGAGCCGGCAGGGGAAGTTGGCGTGAGCCGCCGGTGGCATAGCTATCCGGCGTTCCCAGCAGGATGGCGTTGCTGGATAGACCATGCACCACATCGGCGCTTACGATGGCATCGACCTGGCTAAAATCGTAGCCTCTATTGCTTTCAACCCGGTTCCAATAGAGCGCCCAGCGTGTCCACGCGGCGCCGCTGCCTTGGGCCAGGCTGTAGCGCGTCTCTAACTCCGCCTGTGAGACATTTAAGTCCATCAAGTTAACGTGGACAATCCCTTGGCGATTGTTGGCGGCTACTGCCGCGTCATTAGCAGGAGTGGCGCCCCAGGCGTCGTAAGATGCCGAGGTCAAAATCCATGCCAGTAAGAGGGATGAAAGCACAGTACGGGACAAGCGCAAAATCGAGGCAGGGCGCATACTTTCTCTCCAGTAAGACGGTAACCCAACAAGTTCCAGGTATAGGTAATGGCTAAATGGTCGCAATCTTAGACTATTTCTAGAGGTTTGTTCACCAGATCATGGAATGCCAGATGATTGAATATGCATTACTATGACGGAAGAGATCTCTGTAGGAAACGGGGCAGCCGAGTTAAAATCCGCAGTTCAGATTTCCCGACAAACGCGCCTACAGATATTATAAGTTAGTGGACCAGCAAAGTTAAATTGATTAACGCTCTTAATGGATTTCAAGGAGCTAGGAGCAGAGCGAGCAGGGATGAGAGCAGGGCCTTGCCACATCGCCGCACGTTATACACGCACTCAAAGAAGCCCAGGTAGAGCGGCAATTTTTCTTGGGAGATGCCGCGATGGGGCCGCAACCACGACCGTAACCAGGACCAGAAACCCTCTAAGGTGTTGATATGCACTTCATGGAATCCATCGCCATCCTCGTCGCGGGCATACTCGCCTTGCGCATGATTGACGGTCTTGTGGCTGTAGCCCCATTCCGGCAAGCTGCTATAGATGTCATACGCATCGGTGTACAGCACACTCTCAGGCTTCACCGTGCCGACTATGACAGGCTGGATTGTGGCTTGTTGCACATTCGGCAACATCCGGATGACCACCTCGCCCTGGCGTTGCAACAGACCCAGGATCGGTGGCTTTTCCTTCTGCAACGTGCCGCGCCCGCGCTGGCCTTGCAAGCGCCGCTGGCGCCCTTCTCGCCCCAAGGCGCGCACGATTTCGGGGTGTCCCTTGTGACCCGCCACGATATAGATTTCATCGGCCTCCACTTCGCCACTCAATTTAACTGGCTTTTTTTCCACCACCCCAGCCCGCAATTGAGCCGTCATGGCTTGGGCTTCCCCAGACGCCAAGTCGAGTTCCGCGCCAATCTGCTCATTCGACAAGTTCAAACCCATCAGATACAGGCATAAGACCCAGACTTTCAACGGCTGATGATGCCCGGCAAAGATGGTATCGGTCAGGTCGTCAAATTCTCGCTAGCAACCATGACACTGGTAACGTTGCCGCGCTGGCTGCTGACTATGAAAGCCGCGTTTGGCAATCTCAGCCGACTGGCAATGGGGACAATGCACCCCCTCCGGCCAGCGCAACTGCCGCATTACGGCGTAGCACCCACTATCTTCCACCAAGTTCTGGATATGGATCAGCATCTAGGCCTCCGAATTAGCAGATTCAGACTATTTTACCATACCTCCTTGAAACCAGTTAAGAGCGTTCTGAATTTTGTGTAAAAAGTGGGAGCTGAGTATCCCTTACAATTATTTTGGTAATTGAGTGGAATAAACAAATGTATTAAGGTGTGCATCCACTCCGATAACAATACCCATCCACCAGCACCCCCGCCGCGTCGCGCACCTCCGCCCGATCCCCGGCATTGTTCCAAATGTACCCCACACCCCACAACAAGATTCTGCTGGCGAATTCAAAACACCTGTTTTTGGAGCCGAAAATTTTCGAAAATCGGAGTGGAGAACGTCACTACTAAGCGTAACCTCCGGCGAAATCCGGTACCCTATCTACGGAAAACGGGATTCGCCAGCAAAGTCACAACAGGTCTGCCGGGGGATTATTGAGGGCGTCGGGGCCGCTATGCACGCGAACATTTTGAGCGGGCTCCAGGGTGAAATCAGAAGGAAACTGGAAAATTTGTAGGCCAACCGCGCTGATAATCTTCCAGCCGGTGAGGGATTGGGGGCTGGCGCCCCGGTTGGTCAGCGTAATGTATTCGTCACGCCCGGTGGAGACGATGGTGATAATGCGTATCAGGGGTAGACCGGGTAAGGGGGTGGCCGTGGGGGCTGGGCGCCATTCCACTGACCGCAGAGCCAGGGGCAAAAAGAGTTGGGGCGTGGGCGTAGGGGTGGGGGTGGGCGCCGGGCGCCAGACTTGGGCGCGCAGGGCTACCGGCAGGTAGAGCTGATCGGCAGGCGTAGCTGTAGCTGAGACGGTAGCCTGGAGGAGGGTGCTATTCTTTCCTACGGGTTTCAGGATAAACCCGGCGAGGCAAAGGGTGAGGATGAGAAAGGCTGCCAGGCGCGCCATGTCGGGTTACGCCTGCGCCAGCCCTTAGCCAGCGCCCCGGGCGCCGGTACGCCACAAGGCCCAGGTGGTCAGGAGCAGGCCGGCGATAGATCCGACCAGCAAGGATAGCGGGAAATTCTGGCTTTGATCTTGCACCAGAAAGCCATCTACCACTACCTGGGTATTTGTGGAGCGGATATCGCGGAAATCGTCGACGACCAGGCGCACCGTGTGCCGGCCCGCGCCTAAGCCGCGGGCAATGGGCACTACGACCTGGTAAGCAGGGTCAGGCTGGTAGAAATCCAGGGTAGCGTTGCCGCGGGAATCCAGCGGCAATCTCGGCACCCGCTGGCCATCCAGGGTCACCAGCGCCCGCCCTTGCTGCGGCCCCATCTGGGTTAACACAGAGACGCTGCCCCCCTCAAAGGTAAAGCTGATGCTGGCGCCCGGCTTAGCGGTAGCCAAAAATTGGCCGGCGCTGGCTTTGGCGTCCAGGTGTGGCTGCCAATCTGGTATAGGCAAAGGTACCGAGGCTAGGGGGGGGCCATTGGTGGCAGGGCTTACCGATACAACGGCCGGATTCGTCTCCTCGGCCAAACCCGTCCCGGCAACCCGGAGCGGAGCGGCCGCCTCGCGCACGGCATGGTACACCTGGCGCGGGGTGAAGTCTACATCCACCATGCGGAAATAGTAATCGGCATTTTCCGGCTGCATAAAGCCCGGCTGGCGGAAATACCAGATATTGAACACGCCGGTCCAGGGCCATTCCTGGGCGGCCAAATCAACGCCTGCTACCGTATATTTAGCTTGCTGCGCTTCGCTGACCCGCTGCCAGGTCAATTGGGCAACGGCAAAATCCGGCGGGGCGGCATCCCAGCCATATTCATTAAACCAGATCGCCCGGCCCGCATCGCCATATTTTTCCATGAGGCTGCGTTGTAACAGGACCCTTTGAAAATTCAGCACACGCGGATTAGCAGGTTCGCCGGGAGGATACTGCATCCCAAAAGCATTGCTGGAAAGAATATCAAAATTGCCCTTGGTCCCAGCCTGGTACATTTCTTCCAGGTAGACCAGGTCCGATAAGTTACGCCGGCCAGGGGTATCTTCCAATGTGATTGCCAGGGGGGCGGAGAGCACCACAATATCGGGATTGGCGGCTTTGGCCCGCGCATAGGCGATCTGTAAGAGACGGGTATAGGCCTGGGGATCGACCGGCTGATTGCCCCACTCGGGGAAAATATTGGGCTCATTCCAAATTTGGATATAGTGGACCAGCCCGCGGTACCGTTTGACGAAGGTGAAAACGTAGTCCCCGAAATCTTCAAAGCGATCTGGTGGCGCTTGCTTATAGCTGTTATCCTGCCTGGACCAATCCGGCGGCCGGTCCAGGCGCGCAATCACCTCAACGCCGTACCGGTTGTACAGCGCGATGACCTGGTCGAACTTGGCCCAGGTGCTTTCCCCCTGGGATGTCTGGAAATTACCCTTGGCGCGCGGCTCGACTTCTTCCCAGGGGAATTGCTCCTTGGCCCAGGTAATCCCCGCCTCGCGCGCCATTTGCAAGGTCCGCTCGCGCTTCCACTGTTCCACTTCGCGGTTGAGGAAGAAGTTTGCGCCATAGGGGTTAACATCGGTAAACGGCAGGTGCGGCAGATACGGCGCCGCGGGCGGTGCGCCGCGGGAGGTCATAGCGTAGGAGGTTACCGAAAACAGGAGCGCTGCTGCCAGCCCTAGCCACAGCAGCCGTAATCCCCAGATGAGCCAAAGGGTAAAACGCTTCATAGTAACCTATAATCAGGAATGCTCAATCCTGGCGCCTGATAGGTCAATATCCAGTATCCACGAGCGAGCGGCCAGTCCATGAGCCTGAAAAGCCGCTTCCATAGCAAAGGCAATCTGCTCATGCCCTTGTTTGGCAAAGGCAATAATCGACGGTCCGGCCCCGGAAACTGCCACAGCCACCGCCCCAGCTTGCTGCGCCGCGGCGAAAACAGCATCCCGTCCCGGAATCAGCCGGGCGCGGTAAGGTTGGTGCAGCCGATCTCCCATAGCCCGGCCCAAAAGCTCATAATCGCCGCGCTGCAGCGCTAGCAGCACCAGAGCAGCCCTGCTCATGTTGTAGACCGCATCTTGCAAAGGGACAGTCTGCGGCAGAGCCTGGCGCGCCAGAGTAGTCGGCAGGCGAAAATCCGGCAAGGTCACAATTACCTTAAAAGCAGTGGGCTCGACGCGGGCATAGATCAATCCGGCGCCATGCGCCTGGGGATTTTGCGTCTCCTGGCTGGCCACAACCAGACCGCCCAATATAGCCGGCGCGACGTTATCAGGGTGCCCTTCCAGCTCCATAGCCAGGCGCAACAACTGGCGTTGGTCGAGGGGCACAGGTAGGAGGGCATTGGCAGCCAGCAGCCCGCCGGCGACCGCCGCCGCACTGCTGCCCAGGCCGCTCTCCAAGGGAATGCCATTCACCAAGCGCAGGTGCAAACCAGCAAAGAGGTGGCCGGTAACTTCTTCCACCCGGGCAATGGAGCGGTATACCATATTGGAGGTATCCCGGGGGAGATTTTCCGCGCCCTCCCCGCTAATTTCGATTTCCAACCCGGCGCGGGTCTCTGCCAGGTGAATCGCATTATACAACCCAAGGGCCAGACCAAAACAGTCAAATCCCGGGCCGAGATTGGCGGAAGTAGCAGGAATATAGACAGTGACCGTAGGGAAGACAGGTATCATGCGGAAACCAAGGCTTTCACCATACTCTGAAATTCACTCCTCGAGAGCCTGCAGCACAGTCTCAACCCCGATTTGCAAGGAATCGATAGGGGTGTAGGAACGGATTGTATAGCGGGCGAAGATTTCCAGGGTAAGAGTACCCTGATAACCGGCGGCAAGCAACGCCCGGACCCGCGAGTGGTAATTGAGCTGGCCAGGACGAATGGTATAATGTACCCCGGCGCCGTTACGGCTGGTATCGTGTAAATGTGCATGGACCACATGCTTTAGAAAATCCTTTTCCGGAGTAGAATGGTGGCCGGCATGGAATGCGTTGGCCCAATCTACCAGCAAATCCCAGGTGATGCCGATCTTTTGATTTCCCACGGCTTTGACCAGGTCCAGCACTTCGGCGCGGGAATCACCAACCACCCGCTTTTGGAAGGGCAGACCTAAAGCCCGGACGGCTTCGCTGGCCAACAGAACCTCAAAGCCCAGGCAGGTTTGCCACTCGTGCCGGTCCAAGGTTTCAGCCGCCCACGTCAGAAAATCCAAAGTTACCAGTCGCATACTCGCGATAGGAGACAATATGTCTGCCTCAACATAATCCGGCCCATGGATCACTACCACAGAACGAGATCCTTGCGTATCGGTCAACCAGGCGGCATAGGCAAAGATCCGCTCGTAAAATTCACAAAGCGCAGCGCGTTCTGTAGTAGCGAAAAATGCCAGACTTGACGGGGCATAACGGGGCGTTGGTGTATGGCAGTGGACGATCAAGCCTGCATCCCAACATAAACGGGCCAGGTTCAAGCGCTCCGCCCAATCCGCAGCATATGGATTTGGATAAATCTCTACAGCCTGCACTCCCCATTTAGCCACCGTGGCTAAAAACGTGGCCGGCGCTAATCTCCCGAAATAATCAGGATCATAAGCGATGCCAAGCTGCATCTCCCCCTCTTTTCTACACTTGGGAATGTTTGCCGATGATAATTTCACCGGCCAGTGCGGGCATGGCACATCCAAGTGGCATAACCTGATCTCGGGTCAGGCGGTGGCGTATTATACCATACTTTTTAAGTTAGTCGAAATAGGCGCGGAAATCGCCAGAATTCTTAGGGAAATACTGTGAGGGGATGCTGGATTTTTGGCTCTTGACTGGCTGGAGATAGCAGAAGGTCACAGATAAAAATATAGGGAGGCGTTTTTGCATACTGGTCGAAAGCAATCCAAAGCTCTCTAGAGCCGCACCTGGCATCGGCTATAACCTTGCGGTAACCCGAAGGGAGCACCCAGGAATGAATCCCGACAGCAATATCCCTTTCTCCGACATCCTCAGTAGTAATATGTAACGTCTGGCCGGTCTCGTTATCGATGACCCATTCGGTGGTGGGTTCTGCCACGACGACCGAAACAAGGTTACAACCTGCCCCATCTCCGGCAATATTCGTGGCCCTTACCCGGTAATAGTAGATGCCAGGAGATATATTACTGGCATGATATTGGGTAGCTGCGCCAGATTGGACCACTCGCACCGCGCTAAAATCGGGCGATTTAGCCTCTTCTAATATATAACGCCAGGCGCCAGGCACCGCTGTCCACTGGACAGCGTAAAAGTTGTCCCCATCCCGATTATCGATCGGCAGGATTGACACACATCCCGGCGGTAGTAGCTTAGCACCTTGCACCTGTGGCATGTATACCTGCCACAGGCGCGCGGTAGAGGAGGTCACTTGGGTAGATATGGGACTGGCGGTTGGCGTTTTCGAAGCGGTAGGTGTCAAAGAAGGGGTTTGCGAAACGGATGGTGTGCTAATTAGTGTGGGCGAAGCTGTGGCTGCAAGCAAAGGGGTCTGCGTGAGTGTCGCAACGGGCGCCACGCCCGTTTCGACTATCGCCCAGATCCGGTTATATCCCATAACATACGGCGACTCCGTCCGCCAGAAATTGTAATGCTCTACCCAAGTCACCCCGCCGTCCCGGCTGAAATAGTTTTTATTTCTGGAGATGTTGTGGCCGGTGTCAGTTAACAATCCCGGCGTTCGGTTCACCATACCATCCAAATAATCAACCACCACGGCCATAGCTTGAGGGGTATTTAACACCAACGGCACCGAGAGGGGGAACTGAAATAGAGCTTCACGCCCTTCTTCGGGGAGGGATACGGTTATCAGTGGCGATTCATAAAGCTTACGCGTTGGCCTGCCATCCTGGTCCACATCGTACAACAGCACGCGCAGATTGGCCTGACTATTAAAACCCTGGGGCCGGTACATGACAAATTTGATAGCCTGGACACGAAGGGGATACCAATCATTAGGGCCTTGTAGTATAGAGGCAGCCATATACCCCGACTGGTAATTACTGCCAACCCTGCCGGATAAACCGTTGTCATTGCGGAGTTCGCGAAAATCTGCGTATGCGCGCTCACTCAACAGCAGCAGGCATAGCGTTGTTGCGATGATGACCAGAAGAATCAGGTGGAACCGTCGACCTGTTCCAAACGCACGATTTAACATACGCTCCCTCTGTTTACGGCCAAACATAGGACATCTCTATCACCCGGCAGATCTTGGTGATCTGGATTAGATTCATCCTTATCTTCCAAACTGTATATGAAATATGTGAACAGGTTGCACTGGTGGAAAAATCTTGCCAGTGCCCTTTTGCCCAGTATCACTCTATTTCAACTCATATGATTGTATTGTAAGAAAGTTAATATGTCAATGGGTTTTAGGGCTATGAGAGTTAAGATGTAGTTAAGGTAACAGCGCGGAGGTATTGTTCCTGATTGAAGCTATGCTGACCGGCAAACCGGTAACTGGGCTATCTGGCTCTATAAATGCCAACTCTGGCAAATGTAATGCCGCTCCGGCGGTTGTCTTACGAACACGAAGAATATGCAACTGGGGGATTTCTCCTAATATTTCAAACCCGGCCAGATCTAAAGCCAAGCGGAGTTGGCTCGCCCGCTGTACAGATAACCGCTCTGCCCCCCGCTGCAGCCCTATCAGCATTTCCGCGCCGATTTGTCCTTGCGCCAGTTGGCTCACCCGGGTTTGATTCAGGGCCACAGCGGAATATTTGCGTCGGGCGGTGGCAGGTAAATTCAAAGCCGCTCCCCCGGGCGCCAGGCGTAAAGCCGCCTCTACATCGATCCGGCCGTAGCCGAAAGTCGTATCCCAGCCTGTTGCCCCCAAATCATGGGCCGCCACCTGGATGACGCGCACCACCTGGGCATTGGTTAGATCTGGGTTAACCGCCCAAATCAAAGAGGCGAGAGCCGCTACGTGCGGCGTAGCCTGGGATGTACCTGAGAGCCGGTTATACCCCAGGGTCGGGAAAAAGACATCTGCCAGCCGGAAGTAGGTGCTGGTAATCCAATGGCTGTCATCAGCATCCGTACTGGACAAAGCTACCCCACCGGGAGCAACGACATCTAGATAATCCCTCTGTTCAGAATAGGGGGTAATCTCATCATTAACACCCGTAGCCCCAACTGCCACGACATGTTGATAAGCAGCCGGATAAATAATCGGGTTCCCATTCTGGTAGGAATTGCCGGCGGCCGCTACGACAATGGCTCCGTGGTTCCAGGCATATTCGACTGCCTGTTCCAGCGTTTGGCTGGATGCAAGGGTACCCAAACTCAAGTTGATGACGCGCGCCCCGTGATCTACCGCCCAGGTGATCGCCGCTGCTACCTTGGAGACGGATCCTGAATTTTTATCGTCCAAGACCTTGACCGGCATCAGCCGGGTAGCCCAATCTAACCCGGCGACCCCGGTACCATTGTTAGTAATTGCTCCAACTACTCCGGCAATATGTGTCCCATGACCATTATCATCTGCCGGATTCTCATCATTATTGACGAAATCATAGCTATCTACGGTGCGGCCTGCCAAATCGGGATGTGTCATATCCATGCCTGTATCCAGGATGGCAACCACATTAGCAGATGAGCCGGTGGAAATCGCCCAGGCGGAGGGAGCATTGATGGCCCTAAGGTTCCATTGGTAAGAGGCGAAAAATGGGTCGTTCGGCACACGTTGCGGAATAAAATTGCGGCGTACGATGGGTAAATAGATTTGAGAGTGTACCGGACGGTTCGTAGGCGTAGCAGTAGGGGTAGCTGTGGGGGTGACGCCATCCTGGCAGCCTGCCGGGTAGCAGTAATTATGCACCAGGTTACCCTGGCTATCACGCAACTCTCCACGACCGGATATATCTCCCCAGGTAAAGACGTTGGACCAGATCAGGCCACTGCCGGAGATGGAAGCCGCCGGGCCACTATGTACACGCTCCCGCGCCCCCGCCGCGAGGATATACCCAGGTGGAAAGGTGAAATTCGGCTGGCCACTACCAACCGCGCGCAAGGTCCAGCCCGCCAGGTTGGCGAGTTGATCTCCACCGTTGTAGATGGCGGCGAATTCATCTTCCCCAGTAGCCTGAATCCCGGCAATCCGCAGCGTGGGGCCGGGCGTGGACGTCGCAAGCGGTTCCGGTTGATAAGCCTGGACATTCACGTCATCCAGAAACACTCCTTCCAAGGGGGTAGCATGGGTCCTACTATCGAAGCGCCAGATGAGCGTAACCCGAGGTTGTCCGGTAACATTTCCTAAAGGTCCTACATGCCGCAATGAGAAGCTGGTATCCACCCAGCCATCGTCGTTGCCCTCTATACCTCGCGAAGAACCGCTATAACCACCTGCCACCACATAAAAAACGTCATCTATGGATACGCCCCAGGTCAGGTAATCGACCTGGTATTTGGAATCAAACCAGAGCTTAAATCGCACTTCACCATCCGTAACCTGACGTAGATCTAATGGCGCCGAAAGCAGCCAGGATGTAGTATTGATTGGATAGTCGCTACCGCAGGTCAAAAGGCTGCCGGTTGCGCCCCCTCCCATAGCCCACAAGCCATATTGTCCGATAGCAGCGCGGCAATCACGCTGTCCCCAGAGATAGATATTATTGGTGGTATCGAAAATCTGCCAACTTCCGGGAAAATCCCCTTCAAAGGAATCATTCAGCCAGGTAGACCACCCTGTCAGTCTGGCAGGTGACCCGGGGCGAGCTACTCCTATCTCTCGTGGTTGTTTAAGCAGTTCGCGGCTAATTTTCGGCGGCAATGCCTCCATTGTAAGAGGGGCCGGCGCCACCTGTGGCAGCGGTGGCGCCGCCCGCACCGTGCCGAAATGCCAGATGCCCATTACTAGCAATAATACTCCCAGGCAAACAAGCCATACTTTTAATCGCGTCATAGGATACTTTAAGAATTTCCTTCTGATTTCACATAATTCCAGCTTTATCTATTGTAATCGGTGCCTTAGCAGACGTCAACATTTGGTGGATGATTAAAATGCGGATTTGCTACGCCCTCCCAGGTTATGATAGAATAAGCTTTTGTTGGTGGGTTATATCCAGGAGGAAACTTAGCCATGTTTGCTGCAAATACCAGGGCGACAATTGTGGAGCGCCTGCGCCGTCCTATATCCCAACGCCTGGTTTATTTTGGCCTTGTGCCGCTCCTGGTGCTGCTGACCCTCCTGGCGCCGCCTGTCGGACTGATAGATCGGTGGCGTTATCGGGATTATACCCGCATCGACCAACGTGGCGGCCAGATTCAAGGGAACGGCGTCACCTTGCAGATACCTGCCGGAACGGTAAACAACCCGACTTATCTGCGCCTATCTCAGACCGCGAATTTACCGGCAGCGCTTCCTGGGGGGTATGAGCAGGTCGGCGCATTTACCGAAATCCAGACTTCCGGCACAGCAGGCTCCCCAGCCGTTATCAATATCTCTCTGGCAAATCCCACACAACCTGTAAATCAACAGGATCTCTACGCCTGGGAGGGGGCACAGTGGAAGTTCCTTCCCAACCGGGTTGAAAACAATCAACTGGTGGCAGAAATGGGAACGCTGCCCCCCGGCCTGATCCTGCTGCATAGCTCTAAAGGGCAGCTACAGGTCAGCAGTAACCTGGCTGCCGGACAGGAAATACCGCCCGCGACCGCGCAGCGCATTTCTCAGGTTTACGTGAATAGTCTGGTGCTGGACGGGGAGGAAGGCAGTGTTACCTCCACCCGGGGTGGTGCAGCCAACGGAACGGGATCCCCCAAGGGCCTGCTTGCCAGCACAAATGTGGTAAATGGGGTAGTTCGCAGTGATTGGCTAAATAACATATTGACGAAGGACGACTGGCGCAATACGCATGTCAAGGCATTGGCGGCACAAATTACCAATAATAATGCTGCCGGCCTGGCTATCGACTATCGCCAGGTTGATCCTGCATTGCGGCAGCAATTCACAACCTTTGCCCAAGACCTGGCCCAGGCACTGCACACCCAGCAAAAGAGCTTAGCTCTAATCCTGCCACCGTCCCAAGTGGGCCGCGACGGCCGGCTGGATAGCGGGGGCTACGATTGGGCGAAGTTAGGCGAAGTCGCCGATCAGATTGTGCTACGCACACCGGATTCCCCCACTAGCTTTGCCCCAGGGGGGGCAGTCGAGACCATGTTGAATGAAGCGGTGCGCCTGGTTGACCGGCGCAAACTTTCTCTTATGTTGCGTATCGGCGGCCAGGATATTTCCGGCGCTGCCGCCACCGAGAAAGTTCTTTTCAAAGCCTTCCAGGAGGCGCTAGCGCCGGCCCTAAACGTCGCCATCAAAACCCCATCTGATCTGGTAGCCGGTAAAAATGTAGAATTGGACCTGCCTGGATTTGGCAGTGCGACCTTAAAATACGATCCCGCGGCTCAGACCTACTTCTTTACGTATACCGATACGGGCCAACAGAAACACACTGTCTGGCTGGAGGATGCGGCCAGCCTGGGGACGCACCTGGCGCTGGCCTCAAATTATCACCTGGCTGGTGTCTTTATCACCGGGTTATTGGATGCGGGCAGTGATCCTCGCGCCTGGGATGTCGTGCAGGCCTTCCTGAATGCAGCGCAGCCACCGGCTCTGCCGAACCAGATGGCTATCCGCTGGACGATTGTGGATGAGCAAGGCAAACCCGTGCTGCAAGCTACCCGGGGACCCGAGGCAGCAGCCTTCTCCTGGCAGACCAACCTGCCAGGGAATTACCTGGTCCGGGCAGATCTTTCCACCGATGGAGGATTGACCGTATCAAATCAAGGCCAATCCTTGAAGCTGAACGTGCTGGCTCCTACCAGCACGCCCACGGCCACGCCTTCCCCTACGTCTACGCCGACCAATACACCCACACCCTTACCCAGCAATACACCCACACCTACGCCTAAACCCACCAATACCGCGGCGCCGACCGCCCTGGCCAATACTGGCGGCGGAACGGTGCAGGGCGCTGTAACGGCTACGCCCGTCCCCGCTCCGGTTGCAGCGGCGCCACCGCCGCGAGTTCTGGGCGGCGGTGTTGATTATGGAGTCCAGGCAGATATGATGTCCGACGGCAACCACGGCCGTATCTTGGGAGCGGTACAGCAATTGGGCTTCCACTGGGTCAAGCAGCAAGTGGAGTGGAAACGGTATGAGCCTAACAAGGGGCAGTATGATTTCGGTGCGCTGGATACTCTGGTGAGTAACGCCAATGCAGCAGGGATTCGGGTGATGTTCAGTGTGGTCAAGGCGCCACGCTGGGCGCGTCCTGGTGATACTGATTTCAGCGTTGAGGGTCCACCTGCTAATCCCCAGGATTACGGTGACTTTATGTCAGCGCTGGCCTCCCATTTTAGCGGACGGGTTGGGGCTTATGAAATATGGAACGAACAGAATCTGTGGTATGAATGGGGCGGACAGGGAGGGCGCATCTCCCCAAGAGCCTATATAGAATTGCTCAAGCGCGCCTACGTCGCCGTGAAAAATGCCGATCCCAATGCGGTGGTGATTAGTGGCGCACTGACACCCACCGGCGTCAACGATGGCAGTATCGCTATGGATGACCGTTCCTACCTGGAGCAGATGTATCAGTTGGGGTTGGCGAATTTCTGTGATGCCGTGGGAGCCCACCCATCCGGGTTCAATAATCCGCCCGATGCCGACTGGCAAACCTGGTCAGATCCGGCCGCCTCAGGCTTTAAAGGACACCCTAGCTTCTTCTTCCGCGGCACTATGGAAGGCTACCGCAACATCATGGCCGTATATGGAGATAGCCGCAAAAAGATATGGGTTACGGAATTCGGTTGGGCCACGGTGGATCACCTGGGAGTTGGCCCCGCCCACGGCTATGAATATGCAGCGACCAATACGGAGCAGAAACAGGCCGATTGGCTGGTGAAGGCCTTCCAAATGGCCCAGAATTGGGGCTGGGTTGGCACGATGTTTGTCTGGAACTTGAATTTTGCCCCAGTCTCCGGCGCCGCCGATGAGAAAGCCGCTTTCGGTCTCGTGCGGTCAGATTGGAGCCACCGGCCGGCATTTGATGCCCTGGCCAATATGGCTAAATAGACAGCGGCCGGCGGGCAATATAGTATTCGCGGCGCGGATAAAGCCAGGAGCGTTCCCCGTCCTCTAGCGTTCCACGGCTGCCATATCAAAGGCGGGATGGATTAGCCAGGGTTCTCCGCGCTCGCAAGCGGCGGCACAGCGGGCGCGGAGCGCCACATCCCGCGGGTTAATTACCAAACGTACTGCCTCAGCCAGGGAAATCATGGATTCGTCACTAGGGCTGTCGCCTGCTGCCAGAATCAGCCGGGCCGGCCCTAACCGGGACAGCAGCGCCGCGCTTTTACCTTCATAATACGGCGCCGGTTCCACCAACCGGGTAGTGATCCGCCCTTCATAGACCTCGGTTTCCATCCCAATTACCCGTTCCGGTGGAATCCCCACCCGAGCAGCGACAGTCTGTACTGTCCACCGGTTGGTGGCAGATACCACCCAGACTTGGAACCCCGCCGCCGCCAAGAGCCGCAGCAAGCGCACCATGGTAGGACGCAACCGCACCCCTTGCCGCACGCTTACTTCAGGGACGATTGGGCGGCGCCCCAGCGCCCAGGCGCTCTCGCGCCGGAAGGTCGCATCGCTCAGGGCTATTACCTCATCCACGGTGAAGCCTGCCAGAACTTGGGTAAACCAGGGATAACCAATTTGGCGGGGCGCTACCAGCATATCATGGAAGAGCTGATAACCGATCGCCAGGTATTCTGCATAGGCGGGGTGATTTGGGACTTCCCCCGGTCCCAATTTCCACAAGGGGCGCCCGATATCCTGCCATTGCTGGCGCAGATCAGGGGGAATTAACTGCCAAAATTCCGGCAACTCCCATTTAAAAGCCAGCGCATCGATCTGATAAAACAACACGGCATCGCCGATATCATGTTCCAGGACAGTTTCGTCCCAATCGAAGGCCGCCGCCGGCGGGCGTTGTGGGTCATAACCCGGCCCCCCCCGGCCATAGTAAGCAATCACCCGCTCAAGCTGCTCCCTAATGGCAGGATCCCAGCCTTCCCCTAATATCGGTGCCGCATTCATAATATCCCCCGTTGTCGCCGGGCTTCAAAAAGGATAATAGCCGTGGCTGTGGCTGCATTGAGTGAATCTACCGGCTGGGCCATAGGGATATGGACCGGAGCGGTAGCCACCGCCCGAGCACCCAGCCCAGGACCGTGCCCTTCATTACCGATGATCAAAACTGCAGGCAGCCGCCAATCCACCTCTGTATATGGCCTGCCGCCCTGGGCAGTTGCCAGGTAAAATGGCACGCCTGCCAAACGTTCCACCAGGTGGTCCGGGCTCGCTTCGTAGCTGGGAAGGCGGAAGTGGGCCCCCATAGCAGCCCGCACCACTTTCGGGTTGTATAAATCCACGGTCCCAGGCCCCAATATTACCTGATCGACGCCCGCCGCTTCACACGTGCGTAATATGGTCCCTAAGTTTCCCGGATCCTGTAGGGCATCCAAATAGACGGTCAGGCGCGGGTTAGGCTGAGGTGACCACGAAAGCATCGTATGGACGGCTAATACACCCTGGGGTGTCACAGTGGAGCTCAGCCGCTCTAATACCTGGGATGCGACTTCCACAGTACGGGCGCCGTTGCTTTGAGCGGCAGCCTGCAACTCCCGCCCTCGTTCAGTGGTAAGTAAATCCTGGCTGAATAACACCAACTCCAGGCCCCGGCCCCAGCGCAAGGCCTCTTCCACCAGGCGCACCCCTTCGAGGACGAATAGACCCGCATGATACCGGGCCCGCTTCTGTTCTAAAAGACTGCGGACAAATTTTACCTGGGAATTAGCAGGGCTGCTAATTAATAAGTCTGAGGTAGGCATAGACAAATAAGGAGCGACCCTATGTCGCTCCTTCGCAAACGGATTTTAAGGCAAAGATCAGGCCAGGGCAGCCTTAGCCACCTCGGTTACCTTGCCGAAAGCTGGCAGATCGCGAACCGCCATATCAGCCAATATCTTGCGATCTAACATCACCCCGGCAACGTTTAGGCCATTGATCAGCCGGCTATAAGACATCCCAAACAGGCGAGCTGCCGCATTGATGCGCGTAATCCACAACCGGCGAAAATCCCGCTTACGGGTACGACGGTCCCGGGTGGCATAGCTCAAGGCGTGGAGGGAAGCCTCCTTGGCACGCCGGTAGAGCATGTGACGCCGTCCGAATTGCCCTTTCGTAATTTTGAGAACTTTATTATGAGCGCGGCGTGCTTTGGTACCGCCCTTCACACGTGGCATAGATCACTCAACCTCTACTAGAATAGAACTACTAGGATTTAGACAGATATGGCGCCAAGCGACGAACCCGTTTCTTGGCACCTTCGTTGGTTACTTCGACGTACTTCGCGAACATGTTCTTCAAACGTTGGGGCTTATTACGCCGCAAATGGCTCTTGCCAATGCGCGTCCGCATTATTTTTCCCGTGCCGGTCAATTTAAAGCGCTTAGCCGTTGCCTTGTGCGTTTTGATCTTATTTTTCTTCGCCACAATAGACTCCTTACTACATACGTGGTAATGAATCATCATTAGCCGTTAAAGGGGAAATGTATGCTACTGCGCCAGAATTTTACATTCTATTTAGCCGGAGCGAGAATCATTAACAGACTCCGACCTTCAAGGCGGGGCTCCTGATCGACGACAGCCACATCCTTTAGCCGCTCGGTTACCTGGGACATGATCTCTGTGCCCAATTCCGGGTGATAAATCTCCCGCCCACGAAACACAACCCGTATCTTGACCTTCGACCCATCACCCAAAAAATCCCGTACGAGCTTGAGCTTGAAATTAATATCATGCTCGCCGGTTTTTGGGCGAAAACGCATCTCCTTGACTTCAACCGTTTTTTGTGCTTTGCGCGCTTCTCGTTGTTTCTTATTTTGCTCGTAAAGAAACTTACCGAAATCCATCAACCGGCAAACAGGCGGATTTGCATTTGGGGCAACCTCAACCAGATCGAGATCACGTTCTTCGGCTGATGCCAAAGCATCCCTGGTTTGTACAATACCTACCTGCTTGCCCTTTTCGTCAATCAGACGAACTTCACGTGCCCGGATCGCGTCATTGATGCGATATTCTGTGCTAATTGATTCTTCCCCCCACTTGTAGACAGATAAGCTACGCCCAAAAATCGTAATAGCAGGTGAGGATTATAACATAAGTGAGAGTTTTCGTCAAGCTTTGTTTTTACATCGGGGTGTCCGTCATGATTTTGCGCACGAGCCTGACCTCGCACTATAATCCATCTCCATAGCCTGTTTTCCAGGGTTGACGAAATCCTATTGCTCGAAGAGCTTTCTGTAAGTGTTTCTCATGGCTATTTCATCGGCCGTGACCTTGTCAGCCAACTTATTCGAGACACAACCGGTAGTCGGAGCTACTAC
>SHYO01000022.1 GCA_009692745.1 Chloroflexota bacterium | reverse complement strand
TTGTGGTTTTTAAGTCTGAATCGGGCATTTATAGCCCGTTCAAAAATGCTATTTTGAGGCCCAATCATCACCTTATGTAAATCTAAACACTACATATTGTGGTGAAAGTATTTAATCAATCCCATATGTAGTGGCTGAGTAGTTACCTAACTATGATCAAAATTTTGGTTGGCGAATGTATGCAGGAGGTTTCTTCTTTTAATCCCATCCCTAGCCACTATGCGGATTTTATCGTCTCTTATGGGGATGAAATTTTATCTTATCACCGGGGCATCCAGACAGGGATAGGGGGCGCCCTCCATATCTTTGATGCCCGCCCGGATGTCACCATACTACCAACCTATAGCGCCCGCGCCATTACCTCCGGTGGCACCTTGGGAGCCGCCGATTTCAGGCAGATTGCTGCGGAGTTCCTCACTACGATTAAAGCTGCGCCGCCGGTAGATGCGGTCTACCTTTCCCTGCACGGGGCGATGTCGGCGCAAGATGAAGATGACCCGGAAGGATACTTGCTGGCCGAAATTCGCCAGATAATGGGAGAACAAATTCCCATCGTTATTTCGCTAGACCTGCATGCCATCCTGACCGACCGGATGTTGCAGCATAGTAACGCCGTGGTAGTCTATCACACGTATCCCCATGTAGACTTCTCCCAAACGGGAGAGCGGGCAGCCAGGCTGCTGTTAAAAATTCTGGATGGTACGGCGCAGCCGGTCACAGCTCGCGTGGCAATCCCGGCCTTAGTGCGAGGCGATGAGCTGATCACCGAGACCGGTCTGTTCGGCCTGGTCGTCAGTTCTGCTATCCAGATCGAGCAAAGTCCCGGCGGGTTGTCGGCCGGGATGTTCATAGGTAATCCATTTACCGATGTGCCTGAGCTTTGCTCGAACAGCCTGGTGGTGACGGACGGTAACCCGCAGCGCGCTGCACGCGAAGCCCTCCGGCTGGCACAGGATTTTTGGAGCGTCCACGAGCGCCTACAGCAACCCCTAAAAAGCCTGGCAGAAGCGGTGCAGATCGCAGCCACCACCAGAGGGACTGTCATCTTTTCCGATGCCGCTGACGCCACCAGTTCCGGCGCGCCAGGGGACAGCAATGCCATCTTACGCGCCCTGGCAGAGAAGGGTTACAACGGCAGAGTCCTCTTGCCTATCGTCGATCCACCGGCCGTGCGGGCAGCCTTCGCAGCAGGTATAGGCCACATCGTCCATACTCAGGTGGGAGGCGCCCTTGACCGCAGGTTTACACCATTAGCGATAGAGGCCAGGGTCCACCTGCTATCTGATGGCTACTTTGCCAATGAATCCGATGGCGAAACCTGGTTCGCGGGTGAAACGGCCGTTTTGCAGACCGGCGCCATCACTTTGGTAGTCACCAGCCGGCCTGTGAGCCTATACGACCGCTCGCTCTTCCTGGCCCACGGCCAGGACCCCACCCGATTCGATCTGGTTGTAGTTAAATCTCCCCACTGTCAGCATCACTTTTTTGAGGACTGGGCGGCCAGGTTGGTAAATGTAGATGCTCCCGGGGCCACCAGCGCTAATTTGCGCAGCCTGGGACACACCCAATGCCACCGCCCCATTTTCCCCTTAGATAAAGACGTCACCTTTGAACCGCGAGCACGCCTCTTTCAACGGGCATGAGGCGAAAATATCACCCCGTACCGTCGAGTAATCTCGACATAGTAACGATGAAGGAGATCTGCATGAAAATTCGCGAAATTCGAGCAGCCGGCCTGCGGGGCGTTACGCCGGAGGGCGGTTGGACTAGTGAAATTCGTCCCGAGGATTGCATCCACACCTTGGTTGCAGTCATCACCGACGAAGGCCTGGTGGGCATAGGCAGTGTCTTTACCAGCGATGACCTGGTCCGAGGCGCGCTGCAGGTTATGGCCCCCTTATACCTGGGAGAAAACGCCCTGGAACCGGAACGGGTTAGCGAAAAACTGCACCAGAATACCTTTTGGATGGGCCGCGGTGGGTCAATTACCCACACGATTAGCGGTATCGACATCGCTCTTTGGGATATCCTGGGCAAGGCCACTGGACAGCCAGTCGGACGGCTGCTGGGCGGGCGGTACCGCACGCGGGTACGTCCTTATGCCTCTCTTTTGATGGCTGAGCCAGCTCCCCTGGCCGATCACCTGCTGCAAATTATGAGTCAAGGTTTTACCGCTTTTAAGATGGGCTGGGGACCATTCGGCCGCCAGAGCGATGCGCTGGACGAGGCCATCGTACGCGCTGCACGGGACACTATTGGAGAAAAAGCGCTGCTTATGGTGGATGCCGGAGGCAGCGACGCATTTTGGCGCCAGAACTATAAATGGGCTTTGCGTACGGCCCAGATGCTGGCTGCATATAACGTCACCTGGTTTGAAGAACCTCTCAAACCCGATGCGCTACAAGATTATGTCTCGTTGCGGCAGGCTGCACCGCTACCGATTGCCGGTGGCGAGGTGCTCACCAGGCGCCAGGCCTTCCAACCCTGGTTACAGGCAAGAGCGTTTGATATTGTCCAACCGGATGTCACCAAGGTGGGAGGCATTAGCGAAGAAAGGCGCATCGCCTGGATGGCGCAAGAAAATGGGGTGCGCTTTATTCCCCACGGCTGGAATACCGCTGTAGGGTTGGCGGCCGACCTGCAACTGGCTTCAGCCTTCGCGGATACAGATATGGTAGAATACTTGACAGGCTCGCCGTTTATCGACGAGATTACGGTTGCCAACTGGGTGTTAGATGAAGACGGTATGTTGCCGATCTCCGAGCTCCCCGGCCTTGGTTTGGAGCTAGATCTGGATGCCGTCGCTAAATATGGCGGCGCCGGCCTCTTGGATACTTAACCTCAGGGCAATGCGCAGCGCACCTTTGCATACCGCAAAGTATGTTTACAGCTAAACACGCTGCCCCTGCTCTACGTCGAGTACGAAAACCACCGTCCCAATAGTCTTATTATCGGCGGTAGAATCTGGCGATTCTTGTTTGATGATCTCTGTCACTTTGGGAACATTTTCATCCTCGGTGGCTACCATGATGGTCACATTTCCCCGGCGCAGGAAACCACCGGTGGTGCCGAACCTGGTTACACGAAATGAGGCGCGGTTCAGGGCATTGACAACCTTATCAGCATTGGTGGCGTTCATCACACTTAAAACCATCTTCATAGAATATCCCCTTATTTAGGCCATCGGTTCCAAAAGTACTGCCGTACCGTAGCACAAGACTTCGGTCATATTCTCAGCTAGTTCGGTAGCATCATATCGCATGCCAATGATTCCATTGGCGCCTTTTTCCTGGGCATGTTTCATCATGATTTCATATGCTTCCTGGCGCGTTTCCTCACAAAGCTCCACGTAGAAAGAGATCTTCCCGCCCACCAGCGATTGAATTCCAGCCCCGATTTGCCCGGCCAGGCCGCGGGACCGGACGGTGACGCCACGCACGATACCCAACTGCCGGACCACTTTATACCCATCGAACCCGAATGTAGTTGTTACCAGATTCTCATCCATAAGACAACTCCTCCATTCATACATCAGGCACATTGTAGCACGAGGGCTATCAGAAACGCAATTGGCGCCAACAGACGACTTAATATATAAAATGGTTTGACCACCGCTGCCAACTCCGATATACTCGTAACATCGATTATGCTGGGTAGAGTTCTTAGGACTGCCGGCCCCTTACCCGGCAACCCAACCACACAAGATAGGGGACGGGGAGAGAACGATGGAACGGGCAA
The DNA here is from genome assembly GCA_009692745.1 of Chloroflexota bacterium. GTDB lineage: Bacteria > Chloroflexota > Anaerolineae > Epilineales > SHYO01 > SHYO01. The sequence continues at coordinate 33,960 of SHYO01000022.1, read as the reverse complement.
CTTCTTGGGTACGCACACCACTAGGACGTGGCTTCCTGATGGCCGTGGTGGCAACGGCTGCCACAGGTTTCGCCATGTCTGCACAACAGAATATTGTAGCCAACTACTTTGAACACGAGCTCGGACTGGCAGGATCACAATTCGGCTATATCACTGCTATACGCGAAATCCCCGGCTTCCTCTTGATCTTCTTTGCCGCCCTTTTTCATCGTCTTTCGCTGCCGAAGCTCACCTCCGGGGCGCTGGTGATTCTGGCTATCGGCTATGGCTTCTTCGGCTTTTCCAACTCCTTTTGGACGGTGGTCCCTTGGGTCATCCTCAGCTCAATGGGATACCACACCTTTCTTCAGACGTACCAGGCGCTCAGCATGAGTATGACCACCGAGGGTCGCACCGGCTGGATGTTGGGACGCATCAATGCGGCCTATAGCGGCGGCTCCCTGGTCGCAATGGGTGTCGTGCTGATCGTCTTCCAATTTAATTTACTAAGCTACCGCAGTACGTTCGCTCTCTGTGGCCTGCTCGCTCTCGTGGGCGCCATTGCCATCTTTGGCTTCCCCAACCTGCACAATGGTGAGGTGCAGGCTAAAATGGCGGAACGGGACCGCATTGTGCTGCGGAAAGAGTATCGCTACTACTACTACCTCAGCTTGCTGGATGGCGGGCGGCAACAGATCTTCTTCTCTTTCGGATTATGGGTATTAGTCCACCAATTCGGCCTTAACGTCCCTGTTATCTCGGCCATTCTGCTGGTTGTCACGGCGATCAATATGTTTATAGGTCCCAAAATCGGGAAGCTCATTGACCAGCACGGCGAACGCCAAATGCTGGGGTTGGTCAACGTCGGATATGTGATTGCCCTGGTTGGTTACGGCATTTCCAGCAATGTTTATGCAGCCATCGGTTGTTATATCATCTATTCCATGATTCTGCCGGTATCAGGTATCGGCTCGGCCACGTATCTACGCAAAGTAGCGGCAGCAAAGGACGTGGCGCCTTCCCTGGCGATGGGGCTATCGATGCAACATGCGGCGGCGATTATTGTGCCAATTGCTACCGGATTTGTATTAAATTACGTGGGATACCAGGTGCCATTCCTGGTTGCCAGCGGTTTCTCTTGTTTGACCTTCCTGGTAACGCGCCGGCTTTATCCAGAGGCCCAAAAATCGGCCCTGCGCTTACAGGAGGAAGGAGTCCCGCCTGGTAGTCTCCCCATTACGAACGGGCTGGCCGCAAAGGAGTCCGATTCCGGCGCGCCATCTTCAGTAGATACCGGTATCTCAGCCGGAGAAGCCCCAGCCCGATAAGATCTCCTAATTTATAAGCGGAAAAATCGTTATTCCGGCGATACTTCCAGAAAAACCAAAGTGTGAGCGGGGAAATCTTCAGAGGCGGCTATATCGCGAAAAACGAGTAAGGTGACCTGCAAATCACCGTGCGCCGTCTGCCAGCGGGCATATTTCGATGGGCCGCGCAGCACTTGAGAAATATTACCACTTAGCCAATCAGGCGCCTCGGGCCAGGGTCCGGTGATAGACGTCAGAAAAGCCACCATATGCTGCACCTGTGATCGGACTATAGCATCTTCCGCCTTAGCCGGAATGGTGGCAAAAACCTCACCCCGTACCATTTTATCCGCCGGTCCGATGAGATAAACCCAAGTACGAGCATCATTGGGGTTCCCATCCTGCGTATTGCCCCAGATGACCGGTTGGCCGATCAACTGCTCAGGGTAGAGCACTTTGTCGGCAATCACCTGCTCCTCATCGAATTTGAAACCGGCTGCTTCGAGGGAATGTTGCACCTTGCTCCTGGCAAGGCCCAAAGCCGGCAAGGAGATCGCGGAGATGGACAGTGGCGTCGCTTCCTTCAGGTTGCTATCTGTTATTTTTTTGCTTACTACCACCCCAGCCGCCTGAGCAGTGGTGGGATGCGATCGCCCTTCTACAACGCGCATCTCCCGCGGATAATCCCCCGGCACCTCAACGCTGTTCTCAGCATTGGCCGCCGCGACCCCGCTAGACCATAAGTCTATGCGCCAAATGAATACCAATATCAAGCAACAATAGACCAGGATAATAATTTTGACGTTTCCCACCAGGCCACCGAGTAGCCCGCCAAACAGCGCCGGCAGCCGCCAGCCCCCTTCGAGCCGGTGAATGGGCAGCCTGGAACCGGTACCGGGCAGAGCGCCACAAACAGCACAAGCGACATTCAGGCTACGGCTGGCCTCGCGCGGATAGCCGCAACGACTGCATTCTGTCAGGGGAGAACGAAGCGCCTGGGGTCTCATGTGAGCAGCTTATATTGTTGCACCAGATAAACAATCTGGGCTTTTTGGATAAAACTGATCGGTTTGCCCGAGGCCCAATCCCTGGCGCCGAGGGAAATATTTCCCAAGGTGACCAAGTGACCTTCACTGGCGCCGATATGCTTCATAGCACCATAAAAACTGCTCACGACATTAGAGCCTATTGCGCCATTCCACGGGTCACACTGCACCGCCGCCAGGCGGCCGCGTTTGGTCAACTCCAGGTTAATTCCTTCTTCGGCAGAATCCTCGATGCGGGTAACCTGGTACCCCAGAGTGCGGAATAATTTTTCCGTCAATCCCATAACCTCAAACCCGGTCAGGCTTTCCAGAATTTGGGTAATGGCCAGTGTGTTCTGGTAGAGATCCGTCAGAGGGCGATGCTGGCGCTGGAGAGATTCCTGGCGCTGGCGCAGACGGCCAATTTCCGCTTCCAGCGCAGCAATGCGGGATTGGGATCGCTGCATGGCATCCTGCGTCCTGGAGATGATTGCCAGGGCGCCTTCCCGTTGGAAAAGTAGCTCGCTGCGTTTGGCGCTTACAGTCTCAATATTGAGCTGGTATTGGCGAATTTTTTCATGCAACAGCCCGGCATCTTGCAACCCGGCAATTACCGCCAGCCGTGGCGTCGTATCGCTACTTCCCTGGATAATAAGTAAGATCGATTCAGCCAGCGCACCTCCTCCCGGCAAAAGCTGGTCTAGCAAAAAAGTGCCAGCATAGCGATGTAGCCTTGAGGCGCCAAGTTGAATCGCTTTAACGTCCTGCAGGGAAATTTCGGTCATGCCCCGCCACCCCGAGAATCGGACAATGCCCCCATCAAGCTCCAAAAGACCCCGGTCCAGGGTTTTCCCGTTCAGGTAGACACCTTCATAGGCATCATAGGGATAGAGGTCAACACCGGCCAATTGGCTGCTGATAGCTTCCAATAACGAGCGCCGTTTGGCCTCAAACCGGGAAGCAGCGTTACGCTCTGCAATCGTGGCTTGAAGTTCGCGCTGCTTTTCGGCGATAGCGCGCTCAAGCTGGAAATGAACCTGACGGTAATTTTCTCCGCTAGCTATGTCCACAATCACAGGTGGATGCCTCCGCAAAATTTTAGCGAAAGGTACAGGTAAATTTTGTAAATAGGTATATATAGAATTGTAATGAGAATTGCTGATAAAGTTTAGGTGTTTCCGTGAATTATCCGTAAATTTCTGGTAAAAAACATGTAATTCAGTGGGTTAGCTTACCTGGTCTCAACCGGCGTAGCACAATAAGGGCAAGTAGCAACCTTAGGACTGACCCACTTTACCGTGTCAGGACTCAGAGGTCCACCGCACTTGAGACAAACAGCCGGAAGTGTGCCCCTTGCCTCTTGGGCGGGAGGAGCAGGTGCCTCCACCTCTTCCCCATCCTGCCACCTCACCCTTTCCACAGCGGCGGAAGGCACCAATATCTGTATCCCTGCTTCCACTAAGGTCGTGATAGCAATGAGCACCAGGATACCGGGAAAAATCTGTCCCCGGGAAAAAAGAATGGCCAGGCCGATCAGAAATATAGCCGTGCTGATCGATTTCCAGGGTTGCACAAGTTTCTTGCGACGCATAAAAGACCCCCTATCTCATGCTGTGGATAATCCTATGGCCCCCGTTTGCGTAAATATGCCAGGCTATCGGCAAACAACTTTTCCTGGGGCGCCAGTTTAGCGGCCCGCTCTACATCGGCTACCGCCTCCGGACTCCCTGGGGTTTTCAAGTTCAAGGCCCAACCGCGCAGGAAATAGGCCCCAGCCAGGTCGGGTTTCACCTTGATGGCCATATTCGTCGTGCTCGTAATCCAATAGGTGAGCTGGGGCGCCCAACCTTCGGCCATAGCGCCGGTTACCAGGGGCGTTTTCGGCCCCCAAAGGACATCCGGGGCATATGGGCGCATCACATTCAACGTCCCTGGGTAGTCGCCATAGAACAGCCGGGCCAGCAGGGGATAGGTGTGATGTTCCGCCTGCTGCTGAAAAGCGGTGGCATGTAAACTGATCAGAGCGGCATCCCAGGTGGCATCGGGGTGAGTTTCTTTCAGCGCCAGGGTTTGGCTGATCGTCGCCTGAGCCTCCTTCCATAGCCCAGCTTGGGCCAGCTCCACCGCCTGGTTGGTCAGGCGCGTCAGATTCTCCGGGGCGTAAGGCGAGAGGGGCGCCAGCGCGACCTCGGCAAAGCGGGTCCCCTCCCATGGCAATACCGAGTAGTGGAAATACCGTAGACCGCAGGCATAGCAGAAGACGTAATAATCGGTCTGATTCAAGATAATGTCCTGCTTGCCGTCACCATTGACATCCTTCACATCTCCGGCCCCAGGACTGGAGTTGCAGGCCGAGATTTCATTGTGCAGCACCTTATTGTCATAGCTTAGTACGTTGAAACAACCGCTATGCGCACCGGCGCCGCTATCCACCTGCAACCAGATCCGGTTGGGATCAATCTGTACCTGCCGCACACCCTGGAGATCTATGTAGTCCGCATCCTGCAGGTTGATCCGGCTCAACTCTTGCCACTTGCCGTTATTATTGGTGTAAATCGCGACGAAGTGCTGTTGCGGCGGTTGTTGAAAACTATGTAAACCGGTAGAGAACACAGCCCACAGGGGCGGCTGGCCGGCCGGGAAGGTTTGTCCAGCAGGCACTTGCAAAGGGATAGCATTGACTGCTTTAATCCCCGTGGTGCCGGTAACTGGAGGCAAAGCGGCCGTCAAGGTGGCCGTCAGGGCCGCCGTTTGGGTCGCCACCGGTCCGGTTGCCGCCCGCGCGGTAGGAGAAGGCGCCGGAGGGAGGAGGGCCCTGGCCGTCGCGGTCACGGGTACCGTTGTGGTCACGGAAGTCGACGTCGTTACAGCAGCAGTCGCTCTGACCTGGGTGGTAGCCGTGATGACCGGCGACCTAGACGGCAAGGGCGCCTGGATGGTGGGTGGTAAAGCCTTAGTCACGGTAGGTACCGAGGGGGTATTGGCCGCAACTTTGGCCACGGGTGTGGAGGTTGCCGGGAGGTCAAAAGACTGGCACCCCACCACCAGCAGCAGCAGGGTCGCCAGTACAAGTATTATCTTGGGTAAAAGCTGGTTTCGGAATAACGCCATAACATTCAACTCCTTGATTTTAGTAATCTCCTCTATATGCAAGCACCAGTGTATCATATTTTTTAGTTAAACGGGAAATTCATGGATACTGTCTCGACGGTTGTCATGTGGGACAGGATGAGAGTACAATAAGACGCAGAAGAGCGGGGCCACGCCTGAAATTCTATGACTATATCCTCAATAGGGGCGGCAAAGTAGCGCTCCAGGCTATCCCCCAGCCCCCGACAGAGTTTACCTCTCCGCTGGATATTTCGGAATGTGCCCAGCATAATGAGACAACTCTAATGGGAATTTAGTGAAGCAAGCTGTTGCCTGATTGAGGCCCCGATGGGTATAGTGAAACCTGTTGCGGTGATGCTCCTCTATGACACCACATCGAATGACATCGGGCAGCGCACGAAGATGGAGGATGGCCCGGCTACCACTACCTGGGGGTATGACGGCCGGGGCCGGGTACTGACCGAGACAGTACGCCTGAACAACCAGCCATACACCACCAGCTACGGCTACGATAGTCTGGACCGGGTGGCGAAAATGACCTACCCGGATGGGGAAGTGGTAACCACCACCTACAATCTCCAGGGCTTACCCGCCACCCTGACCGGCAACCTGGCCGGGCAGATTACCAACACCGTCTACCTCAGCGGCAGCCGCTACAACGCCTTCGGCCAGCCCAGCCGGTTCGACCTGGGCAACGGGTTGTCCGAGTACTTCGGCTACTTCGGCTATGGGGCTGCCGGGTTGGGTATGGGGCTGGACCAAAATGGCGCCACGTTCAACTCGTTCGCCTTCGGGCGGCTGATGCAGCTCTGCGTAGCGCCCAGCGGCAGCGCTGATGCGCCCTGTGCGCTGGATGTGCCCAACCCGACCCGGCCTACCCTGCTGAACCTGAGCTATAGCTACGACCATGTGGGCAACATCAACGCTATGCGGGAGATGCAAGACACGCAGGTTGTCACGCAGATACAGTTTTTTGATTACGACCCATTGGATAGGTTGGTGCAGTCCCGGCCAGACTCTATCAGTGGACAGTATGTCACCCAGACCTACCAGTACAACCAGATTGGCAACATCACGGCTTTCGGATAGCTGACCAACACCTACGGCTACGGCCAGGCCAGCGGGATTGCGGCCGGGGCTAAGCCCCATGCGGTGACGCACGTAGGCGGGGTGGAGCGGTACGGCTATGACGCTGACGGCAATATGACCTTGCGCAACACCGAGGGTATGACTACGACATACCTGGGCTACGATGAAGAAAACCGGCTGCACATTTTGCTCGGGGAGCGGGTAACATACTACACCTACAACGGAGATGGGCAGCGGGTGAGCAAGATCACCCAATGGGGCACGACGAATTACATCGGCAAATATTACGAGGTGTATACCCCCCACCACCGGTTTAAGCGCTCTGCCGGGAGACACCAACCAGGATTGTCACGTCAGGATCGATGAGATCCAGGCGATCACGGCGAAGCAAGGGTTGAAGTGGAGCGATCTCGGCTATTATGACAAGAAGTATGGCCCCACTCAGGATGGCAAGATTGATATCGATGACGTGACCACAGCCTCGGCCAACTGGCATGTGGAGATGCCGGGCTGCACCGGGACGGTAATACTCAAAACTTACTTCCTGGGGGATAAAGCAGTCGCCCTGCGCCAAGGGGGGCAACTGCGCTACCTGCACACCGACCACTTGGGGAGCACGAGCTTACTGACCGGCGATAGTGGGCAAGTGTTGGCTGCCAGCGGGCAGCGGTATATGCCCTTTGGGAAGGGGCGCGCCGGACAGGCAGCGCCGTTGCCGTCGGAGCGGGCGTTTACTGGGCAGGCTCTGGATGCCAGCACGGGATTGATGTATTATGGGTCACGCTACTACGACCCTTATTTTAACCGGCACATGGGGCGGGATTCTCTTTGCAGCCCTGGCTTCATTTGTCGAGCGCCTGTACCGCATGGTATTCGCCGCTTCCTGGCTAAAAAGCGACCCTACGAGACCTGTGACCGGTGGCATGGAAATAGGCTTTGTATTGGGATTCCTATTGGGGAGCATTACCATGGCGGTAATTATTGGCAGGACTCCCGTTCACCCTGAATCTCTAGAACCTTTTCCCAGCGAGGAAAATGAATCCTCGCGCTAATCGACATAGCACCCTATAATTTGACACTTCGTCCCATCCGGCATAGACTTCTGGGAGTCTTCACACCAACGTTCATTCCTGGCAGACGATGTATTCCCAATAGCTCCTTCTGGGGCGAAGGACATGCCGGCCGATGTCCACATTGCATATCCAACTCTTAGGTGGGTTTCTACCTGAGCTATGGCGACCAGCCGGTGGCGAGCTTCCACTCCACACGTCTGCAATCTCTGTTGGCCTATCTGCTGCTGCATCGCCACAGATCTCAACCCTGCCAGCATCTGGCCTTCCTCCTCTGGCCCGATACCAGCGAAGCCCAGGCCCACACCAACTTGCGGAACTGGATCAGACGCTTGCCTACGCATTGGAGAAGGCACCCCATGCCTGATCTTCCTACCAGCAAGGTCACCTACCATTCCAGCGAGCTGAAAATAGTGGATGCCTCGCCCAACAACCTTCCGGTGCAGTTGACCAGTTTCGTGGGGCGGGATACGGAGATGGCTGAGGTCAAACGGCTGCTGTCCGGCACCCACCTGCTGACCCTCACCGGCGTGGGCGGTACCGGCAAGACCCGCCTCTCGCTGCAAGTGGCTGCCGACCTGCTGGAGGCTTTCCCCAACGGGGTATGGCTGGTAGAACTAGCCCCGGTAGCTGACCCCACCCTGGTGCCCCAATCCATCGCTGCCGTATTGGGTGTGAGCGAGCAACCAGGCATGCCCCTGGTGAAAACGCTGACGGATTATCTGCGGGCCAAACATCTGCTGCTGATCCTGGACAACTGTGAGCACCTGGTGGCAGCCTGCGCCCAGGTGGCCGAGAGCCTGCTGCGGGCTTGTCCCCAGGTGCGCATCCTGGCCACCAGCCGCGAAGCCCTGGGGATTGCCGGAGAGTCTACCTTCCACGTGCCCTCTTTGCCGCTGCCTGACCCGCTGCGGCTGCCATCCCTGGAAACCCTTACCCAATACGAAGCGGTCAGGCTGTTTATAGATCGGGCTTTAGCCGTAAGATCAGATTTCACCGTAACCAACGCTAATGCTCTAGCAGTGGCCCAGGTTTGCTATCGGCTGGACGGCATCCCCCTGGCGCTTGAGCTGGCAGCGGCGCGGGTCCGGGCTATGCCGGTGGAAGAGATCGCACGGCGGTTGGATGACCGCTTCAGCCTGCTGACGGGGGGCAGCCGCACCGCCCTACCCCGCCAGCAGACCTTGCGTGCCTCGATTGATTGGAGTTATGACTTGCTCGGGGAGCACGAAGGCGGGCTATTGTGGCGGTTGGCGGTGTTTGCGGGTGGCTGGACCTTAGAGGCGGCCGAGGTGGTTTGTGCCGGGGAGGACATCGCGGACAATGAAGTATTGGAATTGCTCACCCACCTGGTTGACAAATCTCTGGTGGTGGCAGAAGAGCAACAGGGAGAGGCGCGGTATCGGCTATTGGAGACTATCCGCCAGTATGCCCAGGAAAAGTTGCATGCATCGGCCGAAGAGCAGTTGGTGCGGACCCGACACCTGGAGTTTTTCCTAAAGCTGGCTGAGGAAGGAGAACTCAAGCTGAAAGGTCCATATCAAGTGGCCTGGCGAAAGCGGCTGGAGAACGACTACGACAACCTGCACGGAGCCATGCAGTGGGCGATTGAAAGCAACGCCGAGGCCGGATTACGATTGGGGGGCGCCCTGTATTTGTTCTGGTACCGTCTCGGCTATCTAAGTGAGGGCCGACGCTGGCTGGAGAAGATCCTGGCTAATCCAGGGGCGGTGAGCCGCTCTGCAGCCCGCGCCAAGGCCTTGCAAGCACAAGGGGTGATTGCAGGCGCCTCCGGCGCAGACCAAGCCAGAGCACTCGCTCCTCTGAAAGAAAGTATCTCGATCTGGCGCGAGCTAGGGGTAGCGGGCAAACCCGGTCTGGCTGCTGCGCTGAGCTATTTATCATTCAACAAAGCATATATTGGCAATTATGAACAGGCCCAGGCATTGGTGACAGAAAGCATCACCCTCTGGCGGGAAGTGGGGGATAAAGGTGGTCTGGCCCAAGCCCTGCGCTTCCTGTCGAATATCAAGATTGACCAGGGTAGTTATGGCGAGGCCCGCAAACTGCTGGAAGAATGCCAGGCGCTCTTTCGGGATACGGGAGACTCTTTAGGCATGGCCCAGGCCATGAGGGGATTAGGACTCCTGGCGGAAAACCAGGGAGATGACGCCACAGCGCGCGCGTGGTATGAGCAATCCCTACCCTTGCGGCGGGAGTTGGGTGATAAAATTGCTGTAGCTAATGCCCTGAGCAGCTTGGGGCAAATAGCGGTGCGGGCTATTTTGACAGAGTCTGGCACACCAAGCGACTATGAGCGGGCAAACGCCCTCTTGGAGGAAGGCCTGGCGGTTGCGCAGGAAATGGGAAACATGCCAATCTCCCCCTATATCCTCCTCTCCCTGGGACAGGTGGCCTTAGCTCAGGGTGAGAACCAACGCGCCGCCAAATTTCTATTAAAGAGCTTAGCGCTATTTCGAGAACTATGGCCAAGCACAAAGCTCGTCGTTTACCTGGCGGGCGTGGCTGAAGTAGCCAGATTCCGTGCTTCCCACGCGCCCGAAGGGAGCCGGCAACTGGATCACGCCGTGCGGTTATGCGCCGTGGCGGATGCGCTCCTCAAAGGGATCAATACGCCCTTAGTCGCTAAAGAGCGCGCCGATTACGACCGCACTGTGGCTGCTCTGCGTACCCAGGTCGAAGAAAGCGTGTTTGCCACAGCCTGGGCCGAGGGGCAGGCCATGACGCCGGAGCAGGCCGTTGCCTCCGCCTTACAGGAAGCCGTCCCTGAGCCTGCGGCGACATCCACCCCGGCGCCTCGGCCAATGCCCCAGGCACAACCCGAAGCGGAGCTCCGTATTTCCGCCCTAGGTCCCCCTCGGGTTTACCGGGGCGAGCAGGCGCTGACAGACTGGACCTATGCCAAATCCAGGGACCTGCTCTTTTTCCTGCTGTGCCATCCTCCCCGGACTAAAGAGCAGGTTGGCCTGGAGTTCTGGCCCGATGCCGGTCCGGAGCAGTTGCGCAGCAGCTTTCGCACAGTGCTGCACCACCTGCGGCGCACGCTGGGCCGCTCCGAGTGGATCATCTTCGAGCAGGATCGCTACGCCTTCAACCATGCCCTGGACTACTGGTTTGACGTCAAGGCCTTTGAGACCAATTTGAAACAGGCCCGCCACCTCAAAACTGAGACCGGGTCAGCAGGAGAAGTGCCGGCGAGCGCCATCCTCTACTTGGAGGCAGCGGTACAGCTTTACCAGGGCGATTTCCTGGAGGGAATCTTGGGCGGGGAATGGGTAGACCTGCGCAGAGAAGCATTGCGCCAGCAGTACCTGGAGGCGCTGCTGACCCTGGGCCAGCACCACTTCGCCGCCAGCCATTATGAGCAGGCGGCAGAGATCTACCGCCGGGCCATTGCCCGCGACAGCTACCTAGAAGCTGCCCACCGTGAGCTGATGCGCTGCCAGGCGCGGCAAGGAGAGAGGGGGCAGGCATTGCGCCATTACCAGGCGCTGGTGGAATTGATGCGTGCTGAGCTGGGTGCGCCCCCCGCCCCGGAGACGCAAGCGTTGTATGAGCGCCTGCAACGAGGTGCAGACGTGTAGCAGCAGTTTTTAGATCATTTCCTCCCAGGGGCGAATTTCTTCGCCCCTTTTTGCTTTTATAGCCCCAAATATAACCGGTTTATAGCCGGTCCTATAACCTGCTCCTGATAGAATGGCCTCAGCATCAAGTTGAGTCTCTACGTCTGACTCAGAAGAAATGAGGATATTCTATCATGGCAAAAGCTAAGACCAGGCTGCTATCAGCCCCAATGCCGTCTCAGTTTATACATCCTGCTGCCGATAACGACACGCCACCTGCTGTCCCACCGGACCTGGCGGCCAGGATTCTGGCAGAGTTAAACATCAATCTGGAAACTCAAGAAGCCCAACCTTTTGTGCAGTGGATCATCGAGAAGCTCTGGGAAGAGGAGGTAGCTACCTGGCGCCAATGGTCCCGCCCCGTGAAGGAGGGCCAGGCCCCATCCCCCATCACCTTGCGATTGGAAACCCTAAAGCGCCTGGGTGGCGTAGCGGGCATCTTAGAGACGCACTTGTTGGCCGTCATGGAAGGACTGACGGTGGGCGAGCGGGAGATGGCCGCCCGCATCTTCCAACACCTGGCCGGACTGTCGGGGGACAGGTCGTTGTATAGCAGTGCCATTTTGGCTAAATACACCGGATCGCCCGTAGCGGACCTGATACCCCTGTTGCAGAAGCTCTGCAGCGCGGACTGCCAGATCCTGCGCGAATTCACCCCATCTGGCCACCGTTCCGGCCATCCAGGCTACGAGATCTTTCATCCCATCCTGGCAAAAGGCATCTTGAATTGGCGCAGCAATTACCTGGACCAGCAACAACAAGTTGCCAGGGAGCAGCGACGGCAGCAGGAAGCCGCCGCACAGCCACAGCAGCCTTCCCGGCGCATATGGCAATCGCGCCTGGCACGACTGCGGATGGCAGAATTGGTATTCCTGCCCCCCCTGGTGATGGCCCTGGTGATCTTCGCCTGGCAGCAGCGGACCACCGCCTTGCATACCCAGGCAGCAGCTCAGGCCAACCGGACAGAGATTGCTGCCTATCGTGTCTATGCCGGGTCACCAGGGATGCTCGATGCCTATCTGCTTGACCATCCTCAGGAATCAGTTCCCTCGGCGGGCAGCAGTAGCATCACCAGAGTTAGCAGGACAGACGATGCCATCCATGCCCTCTTTGCCGGGTCGCCAGGGATGCTCGATACCTATCTGCTTGACCATCCTCAGGATTCACTTTCCTCGGCGGGCAGCAGTAGCGCTCCTAAGGTTGGGGAGGCCAACATTGACGTCCATGCCCTCTTTGCCGGGTCGCCAGGGATGCTCGACGACTACCTACTTAACCATCCCTAGGAATCACTTCTCTCGGGGAGAAGCAATAATGCCATAAAGGTGTGGGAGACCCCTTCAGTACTGCCGGAATTACGAAGGCAGCAAGTCCTTCATTTATTACGGCATACCGGCGCCCCTGGCCAACGACGTGGACGCCCGCTTCCAGGCGGCGGTATCCTCTTTGATCCTGGCATAACCTCACCCTTACAAGCGCACCGTGCGCCCGAGCCTTTCACTCACATAGGCGATGCGTTCCAACATACTGGACCCCATCGCCTGGTCGCCAATCCCCAGAAAGATGCGCCCTCGCCCGATGCGCTCCAGCATGTCGCTGATGGTGGCCTGGAACTCCTCTTCCGGCACATGCGACTCGAAGATCGGCGAGGGAATCGCGCCCCACATCAACACCTTCCCCTGCCAGGCCTCCCAGGCGGTCGCGAAGGACAGCTCGCTGAGGGGCGACGGCGAGAAGGATTCGATGATATCCACCCCACTGTCGGGAATCAGATGTAGCAAGGGCTTCAGGTTCCCATCCATATGGCTGGCGAAGAATAGCCCGCGCCGGTGGAGCTTATCGGCCACTTCCTGCAGAAAGGGCATACAATAGCGTTGGAACAGGCGCGGGCTGGTAATCATGCCATCGATATTATCCACCAGCTCAAAGATCAGCGCAGAGGTCGCCAGGCTCACTTCCAGCACCTCACGGCGCAGCTCCGACAGGATGTCCAGCATCCAGCGGAATTGCTCTGGCTTATCCATCATGGTGAAGATAGCCCGTTCCTCGCCATAGTAATCCAGCATCAGCTCTTGGAAGGGTACCCGGCCCAGGCGCGCCGAGATCATGCCATCGGCGCCGATCAGGGCATCCCACCGGGCATATTCGTCAGGGTATGGCTCGATCTCCATATGTTGCAAGATCCACTGTACCACCCGGTAGTCATTGTCATCTTTGATCACGTGCTCCACCAGGTAGGGGTCGGCGGCTCCCTCCACCAACTCCGCATTGATGGCGTAGCCTACCCGCACGCTGCCCACCGGGGTGGAGAAGTGCATCACCGTCTCCCCCGGTTCGTCCCTGACCGCATACTCAAGGGGCGCCGGGAAGTAGACGAAGGGATCGGTCTGGCGCAGGCGGGTGGCTCCGTTGAAGACCACCTGCAGATCCACGCCCCGTAAGCGCCACCGCGTTGGGTAGACAAAACGGAAGCGGCCCAGCCCCAGCCGCCGGTGAATTTCCATCAGGTCCATTTCCTGCAGCCCGACAGGCAGGATGCCGCGCCGCTGCTGGGATGTATGCCAAATGTCTAACCGCGTGGTCCAGGGGACCAGATCGGTCGGCTGCCCCCGCAGGGTACGTACGATACGCTCGCGTTCGGTCATGGTTTGGGCGGCTGGGTACTCCTCAGCGTCTGTCATCATCTCCTCCTTAATAGTTTATGTAAAACCGCGGATCATCCGCATAGTGGGCCATCAGCATCTGCACATCCTGGTTCTCAACCTCCTGGCCTATATGCGCCTCATTTATCCAGGATAACACAGATTGGTCAAAATCAGGTTGAATTTTGGTCCGATTTGGGTGAGCGTAAACGGTTCCGATTCGACTTCATTGATAAGCGCCAACTGCGCCGCCAGCACAGGAATATTCGACGACGCCTTGGGGCAAGTTGGGGCAATGGGGCAATGGCGCTATTGACAAGACTTTGCTGGCGAATCCCGTTTTCCGTAGATAGGGCACCGGATTTCGCCGGATGTTACGCTTAGTGGTGACGTTCTCCACTCCGATTTTCGAAGGTTTTCGGCTCCAAAAACAGATATTTTGAATTCGCCAGCAGAATCTTGACAAGGCCACAATTCTCCCCTATAATGAAGTGGTCTAGACCGGTTATTACAGGTGGTGAATGTCTCGATGGCGCGCCTGAAACGCAACAACCCCATTCCCTTGTACATCCAATTATACGAGACGCTGCGTCGCGAGATCCAGGCGGACCGGCTGAAACCTGATGAGCAGCTCCCCTCCGAACGTGAGCTCTGTGAACGCTACGAGGTCAGCCGTATGACCGTGCGCCAGGCATTAGTCGACCTGGGGCGAGAGGGGTTGGTCTATAGCCGCGTGGGTAAAGGCACATTCGTTAGCAAGCCCAAGATTGATCAGCAGCTCAGGACTCTCACCGGCTTTTCGCTTGAAATGACCAGCCGTGGCAGCGCTCCATCCAGCCGGGTTTTAGAAGCCAGGTTGCAACCCAGCGACGCCGGCCAGGCCAACATGCTGCACATTCCGGCCGGATCGGAAATAGTGATACTCGGCCGCGTCCGCCTGGCCGACGGCTTGCCGCTGGCCGTGGAAACCGTGTACCTGCCCCATCACCTTTGCCCCAACCTGCTGCGCCACGATTTTGCCGTCACATCGCTTTACGAAGTCCTTGAACGCGAATATAGCTTCCGGCTGACCCGCGCCGAGCAGACCATTGAAGCGGCTCTGGCAAACTCACGGGATATCGGACTGCTGCAGCTCATTCCGCCGGCCCCCGTATTGGTGATGGAACGGTTGACATTTACCGACCAGGATGTGTTAATCGAGTACGTTCAGTCGACGTACCGGGGAGATCGCTACAAATTCCGCGCCGCCCTGGCGCCACGGCAGAACGGGTGGATGGCGCAATGAACGTGGCGGGCTTGATATCGGGCACATCTGCCGATGGCATTGAGGCCGTGGTCGTCTCCTTGAGCGGCGCACCGCCGCAGTTGGACTGGCAGCTACTATCCCACGTGGCTGTGCCATATGCGGCGCCGTTACGTGAGGAGATTTTCGCCGCCTTCCGGCCCGAAACCGGCACGGTAGACCGGCTGTGCCGGTTGAATTTCGACCTGGGCGCGGCTTTCGCCGCTGCAGCCTTAGCAGCCATTACCGCAGCCGGGCTGGCGCCCGAGGATGTGGCGCTGATTGGCTCTCACGGGCAGACCGTCTGGCACGAGCCGCCGGCCGGCCACAGCTTGGGCGCCACCTTGCAAATCGGCTCCGCGGCGGTGATTGCCGAACGGACAGGGATTACGACGATCAGCAATCTGCGGGCGCGGGATGTGGCAGCCGGCGGGCACGGCGCCCCCTTGATCAGTTTTCTGGATTGGCTGCTCTTCCGCCACGCCAGCCGTACCCGCGCCATCCAGAATATCGGCGGGATCGGCAATGTCACCTTCCTGCCACCGCTCGCTTCCTCCCACGACGCCATCGCTTTCGACACAGGTCCGGGCAATATGGTGATCGATTATTGCGCCTCCCGCGCTACCGGCGGCGCGGATGCTTTCGACCGGGACGGCGCCCTCGCCGCCCGCGGGCATGTGAGCCAATCGCTGCTCGCCGAGCTGATGGCACACCCCTACCTGCAAGAGCTACCTCCCAAAACGACCGGCCGGGAGCTCTTTGGCACGCAGCTCGGTGCGCAAGTCTGGGCACGTGGCAAAGAACTGGACTTGAGCGATGTCGATATCACCGCGACAGCCACTGCGTTCACCGCGGCCACCATCGGCCAGGCATACCGCGATTTTGCGCCTGCCGCCATTGACGAAATCTATCTTGCCGGAGGGGGCGCGCACAACCCAACGCTGGTCGACATGTTGCGCGCGCAGGTGGCGCCCACCGCAATTCACCAACACGCTGAGTTGGGGCTGCCGGCCAGCGCCAAGGAAGCGGTGCTATTTGCCGTACTGGCCTACGAGACGTTTCACGGCCGACCCGGCAATTTGCCCAATTGCACCGGCGCCGGGCACCCCGTGGTGATGGGGGATATCACACCAGGCAGGCATACTACTTTCTGGAAAATGGGTGGGTGATGCGTACTGAGCATACTCAGCAAACAGAAGCGGTAAACCCGCACACCCGCCAGATTGACCAGGTTACTACCCTCGAGATGGTGCGCCTGATGGCGGATGAAGATGCGCGGGTGGCGCCGTCAGTCGCGGCGGAGGCAGAACGGATAGCGGCCGCCATTGACGCCATCGCCGCGCGGTTTCGTAGCGGGGGAAGATTGATCTACACCGGCGCCGGGACTTCCGGGCGGTTGGGCGCCCTGGATGCGACTGAAATCCAGCCGACTTTTGGCATTCCCCCCGGCCGCGTGGTGGCGCTCATCGCCGGGGGTGAACGGGCCATAACGGGTGCGATTGAGGGCGCCGAGGATGACGCCGGGGCCGGAGCGCAGGATATCGCGGGCTTAGCTGTCACCGCACAGGATGCGGTTATCGGCATTGCCGCTAGCGGCGGCACCCCCTACGTCATCGGAGGGATGCAAGAAGCGCGCCGCCGCGGTGCTTTTGTGGCCGGCATCGCCTGTAACCGCCCGTCGCCGATGGAGGAAGTTGCGGACCTGATGATCACGCCCCTCGTCGGGCCCGAGGCCATTACCGGTTCGACGCGGCTCAAGGCCGGCACAGCCCAGAAAATGGTATTGAATATGATCAGCAGCGGTGTGATGATCCGCATGGGAAAAACCTTCGGCAATTTAATGGTGGATGTACAGTCGACCAACGCCAAGCTCCGCAACCGCGCCCGCCGTATTGTGGAAATCGCCTGTGATCTTTCACCTGACGCCGCCGCTGCGCTGCTGGCGCGCTGTGATGGAGAAGTGAAGACTGCATTGGTATGTGCCCTGGCGCAGATTCCACCAGAGCAGGCGCGGCACCACTTGCGCGCCGCAAACGGTATCGTAGCACTGGCGCTGAAAACGCCGGTGTCATAGAAAGCCAGGTCGCAGAGCGTATGGCAGTGGTTACCGGTCTGGATGTGCTGCTCAACGAGAAGCTATCCCTGCTAAAACAGCGGCGTGTTGGGCTGGTGACGAACCCGGCAGGCGTGACTGCGGGATTGCAATCGAATATCGACGCCTTGCGGGATGCGGGTGTGAATCTCGTGACCCTCTTCGCGCCGGAACATGGCCTGGCGGCCGCAATCGGGGACGCCGAACGCGTCGCCTCGGAACGCGATCCACGCACCGGTTTGCCAGTTTATTCTCTTTACGGGGATGTGCGCAAACCCACGAGGGAAATGTTCAGCAACGTAGATGTCTTGCTGTATGATTTACAGGATGTGGGCGTCCGCTTTTACACCTATACTGCCACGCTGGCCCTGACCCTGGCAGCGTGCGCAGAGCAAGGCGTACCCTTGATCGTGCTTGATCGCCCCATCCCTATCAACGGGACGACCGTTGAAGGGGCGATGCTCGATCCGGCCTTACAATCTTTTATAGGGCATGGGCCTTTGCCCATCCGCTTTGGCATGACCATCGGTGAGTTGGCGCAGTTTTACAACCGGGAATTGAAAATCGCAGCAGAACTACAGGTAATCGCCATGCATGGGTGGAGACGCCGCATGTGGTTTGACGAGACCGGCTTGACCTGGGTGCCAACCTCACCCGGCATACCACACTTTGCGACGACCCTCGTCTACCCTGGCACCTGCCTGGTCGAGGGCACCAATATATCGGAAGGGCGCGGCACCGGTCTGCCTTTCGAGATCGTGGGAGCGCCATGGCTGGATGGCTATGGGCTGGCAGAGACCTTGAACGCGCGACACATCGAGGGTGTACGCTTTCGCCCTACTAGCTTCACACCCACCGGCAGCAAACATGCCAGCACCGTCTGTCATGGCGTGCAGGTACATGTGATAGATCGCAACGCCCTGCAGATGGTAAGTATGGGATTACACATCATCGCAGCCTGCTGCGAGCAAAACCCGCAGCTTTTTACATTTTTACCATCGAGCTGGGAAGGCTGTTGGCCGCATTTTGATCTACTGACTGGCGACAGCGCCGTCCGTGCTCAATTGCAATCGCAGCAGAGCGTTGCCGCCATTACGGCTGCCTGGGCAGACGGGCTGGAGCAGTTTAACCAAATTCGTAGCCGGTATTTGCTCTACCCGTAGGACGGTATAGCTGAGTACCCTCAGCCAGACGAAAGCGAGGCGCCGCATAAGTTGGCAACTTATCCTACTACAAAGAGGTTTTGACCAGACGGAAATAGTGTTCGCCAATTATTTACATGCAGCTGAGTACCCTCAGCCCTAGCACATGGAGGAAAAAGATGAAACGCATCATGATTTTGTTGGTACTGATCTTAGTCGCAGCCCTGGTAGGGGCCTGTGGCGGAAGCGCGGCGGCGCCTACGGCTACCACTGCTCCCCCGGCGCCTACCAAAGCGGCCGCAGCCCCGGCGGCGACGACCGCACCCGCACCCACCACCGCGCCGGCTGCCGCCGCTACCACTGCCCCGGCAGCGGCAGCCACTATCGCGCCGACGGCTGCCGCCACGCCTGTCCGCACCGCCAAGGGCGGTATCCGCAAGAGCAGCAGCGCCTATAAGGGCACGTTGAACCTGTGGGTGCTGGGGTACACACCGGGCAACGCCTTCGCCAACCCGTTTGACAATGCCGTATCCCAGTTCATGATCGACAACCCGGACGTCAAGGTGGTCATCACCGGCTACCCACCCAACGACGAAGGCTTCACCAAGCTTACTACCGCGCTGCAAAGCGGCCAGAATATCGACCTGCTGCGTCTGCCGTCAGACCGCCTGCCGCAGTTTGTAGCAGATGATCTGGTCGAGCCGATTGACACGTACCTGACCGAGGCCGACAAGGCGGATATTCTGCCCAACATTCTGGACGTCACCCGTTTGAAGGGCGGCAAGGCGTATGCCTGGCCTCTTTGGGTCGTACCGATGGGCATTTATGTAAACAAGGACGTATTTGCCGAAGCCAAGGTGGCATTACCGCCGAAGGACTGGACCTGGGATCAATTCGTCGACGCAGCCAAAAAGACGACTTTTAAGCGGGCCAACGGCGACCAGGTATACGGCTTTGCCGGTTTCATCGATCCCGGTGTGATCAACACCTGGGGCCTATGGATGAACGAAGACCCCAGCGTGCGCCCAATCGGCAAGGATGGCAAGTTCGCCTTTAACACCCCGAAGACGGCTGCCGCGCTGCAGCGTTTCGCGGACCTGGCACTGGTACACAAGGTGACGCCGCCGGACTTTGGCTCCCTGAAAGACTCAGATGTGAAAGGCGGTTTCCAGAACAAACAGTACGCCATGGTGGTAGATGCCACTGGCTTCGCCCCCACCCTGGTGGGGGCAAAAGTGAACTTTGACATCTATCCTCACCCCACCGTCAATGGCAACAAACTCACGGTGGGCGCGGTTGGCTTGATCGCAGTCGCCACGATGAAGGATACCGTCAAGCGGCAGGCCGCCATGGACCTCGGCCGCTACCTGACCAGCGCCGAAGTACAAGTCGATGTACCGCCGGGTAGCAACGTGCCGACCGGCTTCTATCTGGCGCCGGGCGCCCGCAAGTCCGTCAAGGTTACGGCGCCGCTCGACCTGTTCATCCCCATGTTGCCCGACATGTGGATCACACCCCTGATCACAAACTGGGCGCCGCTGACGCGCTTGATCCATCCCGAATATCAGAATATCATCTTCGGCAAGATCAAGCCGGCAGATTCAATGACTAAGATCGCTCCCGAAGCGGATAAGATGATTTCGGGTAAGTAACCCGGCGGAAAAGTAATCCGTTGGAGAAATAACCCAGATTTTTTGTGTGACACCGCTAGCGTATCCCACATCTGCATTGCATAGATGTGGGATACGCAACCCGAAAAGTGAGTTGCCGCCATGGGATCTGTTCAAAACACATCTGTGCGCAGGTCGCCTGTTCACAAGTCGCCTGTGCGCAATTTCTTCCACAAGTACGGCTGGAGCTATGCCTTTATCCTGCCTAGCATGCTGACGTTTGCCATCTTTGTGCTTTTCCCGGTTCTGTGGTCGTTCGTCATCTCGTTCCAGAAATTTAGCCTGGTGCGGGGCGGCGCATGGGTCTCGCCATTTTATGCCAACTATGAGCAAGCATTCACTATGTTCGGCGGCCTCTTCATCACCGCCATCCGCAACACCCTGCTCTATTCATTCTTCACGGTCACGACTAATATTTTCGTGGGGTTAATTCTAGCGAGTCTGATCCAACCCCTGGGCCACCGCCTGCGGACCTTTTTTCGCGCCGCGTATTATCTGCCCGCCGTAACCAGCGCCCTGATTGTCGGCATGACCTGGGCCTATATCTTCAACGGGCAATGGGGCTTTGCCAACTATCTATTGCGCCTGATGGGACAAGAGCCGGTACGCTGGCTGTCGAATCCCGATATCGCCCTGGGTAGCGTTACCCTCTCGGCCATGCTGACCGTGCCGGCGACGGCCGTGGTACTCTATAGCGCAGCGATGGGCAGCATCCCCACCGATTTTTACGAAGCGGCCGACCTGGATGGCGCTAACCCCATCCAAAAATGGTGGAACATTACCGTACCACTGATTAAATCCACTACCCTCTACCTGGTGGTATTATATACTATCGCCAGCTTTGAGGTGTTCGAGCGCATCTACGTCATGGTGCCCAGCGGCGTCGGCAATTCAACCCAAACCATCGTGACCCAGATCTACAACAACGGATTCAAGGATTTCAACTTCGGCGTCGCCGCAGCCCAAGCTTTCGTGCTTTTTATTATGATTTCGGCCATCGCTGTGTTTCAATTCCGATTCTTGCAAAGTGACGTTGAGTATTAAGGCGTATCCTCGCCAGGCGTAACCATAAATGATAAATCACAGGCTCTCCTTAGGTCGGGTACTTGTTTGGAGCACATTGGTGATTACCGGGATTATTGCTTTATTCCCGATGTACTGGCTGTTCGTCAATGCCTTCACGCCTATCACATCCACACCGCCGCTCACACCGAATCTGATCCCCGCCTTCAAGCTCGACAATTTTCTGCGCCTGTTGGGCAACACCAAGAATTACACCAATTGGATGATCAACAGCCTGGTCGTCGCGTGCGCCGTCACCGCGTGGCACATTTTCTTCGATACGCTGGCGGGCTATGCCTTTGCCAAAAAGCGCTTCCCCTTGCGCAATATTCTCTTCTGGCTGGTGATCAGCACATTGATGATTCCGATTCACGTCACCTTCATCCCGCTCTATATCATCAACCGCCAACTAGGGTTGATTGACAGCCTATGGGCGCTAATCCTGCCGGGCACGGCCAACGCCTTTGGCATCTTCCTGATGCGGCAATACATCCAGACGCTGCCTTCGGAGCTTGAAGATGCGGCGCGCATTGACGGCTGCAATGAGTTCGGCGTATTCCGCAACGTGATTCTGCCCCTGTCGCAACCGGCTATCGCGGCGCTGGCCATATTCACCTTTGTGCGCAGTTGGAACGATTTCTTGTGGCCCGTCATCGCCCTGAATACAGCGCAAAATTATACCCTGACCGTGGGGGTAGCCAATCTACAAGGGGAATTTATGACCGACTGGGGTATTATCTTCTCCGGCGCGGCTCTCGCAGCGCTGCCGATGATCGCCTTCTTCCTGCTCTTCCAAAAATACTTCCTCGAAGGTGTGCGTATGGGCGCGCTGAAAGGCTAAATCATAAGGAGCGCATTATGGACAAGTTGAGAGTCGCCATCGTGGGCGCCGGCATGTTGGGCTCGCGCCACGCGCGGGTGTTCCACGAACAGCCGGACACCGAAGTCGGCGCGGTGGTGGATTTCAACCCGGCCCGTAGCACCGTGGCGCAGCAGGTCGGCGCGCCGTTCTATGAGGATCTGAATATGGCGTTGGCCCATGAAAAGATTGACGCTGTAGCCGTAGCCACGCCCGACCATCTACACCGCGATCCCGTGATAGCTGCGATCCAAGCGGGGAAGCACGTCTTTGTCGAGAAACCGCTGGCGATCAGCGCCGCCGAGGCGCGGGAAATGGCGGCCGCATCCGCCGCCGCTAAAGTCACCGTGATGGTCAACTATAGCCAGCGCTTTGTCACCGACCACCAATGGATCAAACAGACCATTGAGAGCGGCTTGATCGGCAAACCGCGCATGATCATCTCGGTCAAATTCGATACCATCTCCGTCCCTACGGGCATGATTCGCAGTTGGTCAGCGCAGACCTCGCCCATCTATTTTATGTCAAGTCATGATTTGGACCTGACGTTTTGGTTCCTGGGCGCCAGGCCGGTGCAGGTTTTTGCCCACGAAACGCGCGGCACACTGGACGAACAAGGTATTCCGGTACACGACGGTCTGAACGCGCTGATCCAATGTGAGGGCGGCGTGAGCACCAACTTCCATGCCTCCTGGATTCACCCCAACACCTATCCGCGCGTGGCAGACGGATATATGCAAATCATCGGCACAGAGGGCGCGATCATGTACAACAATCGCAGCCGCAGCGCCGAATGGTTCAACACTAAAGGTGGGCAAGAGATCAAATTCAGCGGACCACACACCGCCGATGAAGTGGGCGGGAAGATTACCGGCGCCTTCACGGACTCCGTGCGCCATTTTGTGAGCTGCATTCTGGACAAGCGCGAACCCCAGACCTCGCCGCAGCGCACCCTCATGGTTACCGAAGCCCAGGCCGCCGTCATCGAGTCGCTACGCACACGACAGCCCGTTATGATAGGGTAAAACGCTAGTATGACTGTTGACGCATGGTTGGCCCGCATGACGCTGGCTGAAAAAGCCGGTCAGGTGATGGCCTTCGGTTTCGATGGGACTGCCCTCACGGATGATTTGCGGCGTATGCTCGAGCAAATACGCCCCGGGGGGGTGGTGCTCTTCGCGCGCAATGTAGTCTCCCCTGCCCAATTAGCGCAGCTTACCGCCGATTTGCAGCAGACGGCGCAGGCCAACGGGGGACCCCGGCTAATCATCAGCATCGACCAGGAGGGCGGCCGCGTGGCGCGCCTGCGCCGGGCAACCGGCTTTACCGAATTTCCCAGCGCCCAGGCGGTGGGCGCCGCCGTAGATCCGCCTGGTACTGCCCGGGCAATTGCCCGGGCGATGGCCACGGAGATGCGGGCGGCGGGTATTACCATGGACCTGGCCCCGGTGCTGGATGTGAACAACAACCCGGCCAATCCTGTGATCGGCAACCGCTCCTTCGGCGACGACCCGGCCCTGGTGGCAGCCTGTGGCGTAGCCTTTATCGAAGCGTTGCAAGCTGAGGGTATCATGACAGTGGGCAAGCACTTTCCCGGTCACGGCGATACCAGCGTAGATTCACACCTGGGACTGCCCGTGATACCCCACGACCGGGCGCGCCTGGAGCAAGTGGAATTTATACCATTCAAGGCGGCGATCGCCGCCGGCGTAGCCGGGATTATGTCCGCCCACATCTCCTTCCCGGCAATTGACCCCATGCCCAACATGCCGGCCACGCTCTCACCCAACGTGATGACCGGCTTGCTGCGCGATGAGCTGCAGTACGGCGGCCTCCGCTTGACTGACTCCCTGGAGATGGGCGCGCTGCAAGCCAGCGGATACCCGGTACCGGTGGCAGCAGCCACCGCGCTGGCCGCGGGGGCGGATCTGCTGCTCTTCAACTGCGGTCACGCGCTGAACTACCAGGCGCACACAGCCCTCCAGGAAGGGGTGCGCTACGGGGAGATTCCCTCCGCGCGGTTGGATGAGGCGGTGCGCCGGGTGCTGCAGGCGAAAGCCCGGTTCGGGCTCTGGCATACGCCTGGGTAGAGACCGTTCACGGTATTGAACGCGCCCTCGCCCTATATGCGAGTACTCTCGCACGGCATGAAGCAGCCGTGGATCCCTGGGATCGATGGCTAAAGACAGTATGTGAGCGTCTCCACACCTGGACCGGCAACAGGATTCAGGCTATAATTTTTATCATTCATGATGCCGGAAAAGAGAGAAGGAGCCACCTATGCCTGACGATAAGCCCATTACCCTCAGTGCAGCGATTCAGCAAATTGCAGACCAATTGGACGGTCCCATCGAGATGGAGGAGTTCGTTAAGCGGGTACTGGCTATCCGCCCTTCTCAGGCCAAAAAGCCCGCGGATTCTATTCGCGATAAAATGCGCTGGGAACAGATAGGTAAGTCTCTGGTATATTTGGATCGGAAAACCATTGTTCCGCTGCGCATCGCCCTGCAGGGTATCCGCTTCCGGCTCAACCTGGATGAAAAAGAGACCGCCCAGGGGATAATTCCCCTGGAGAGCTTTATGTATTTCTGCCATGAGAAGATCAAATCAGAGGATTTGCGGTTTCAAGATGGGAATGGTCACCCCGTAGCCGCACCCATCGTGCCTGTCGACCGGAAGGCGGAGGGGCTCCAGCTATTTCTTGGGCCGCCTACCTTCCAGATTCATGCCATTAACTTCAGCGACTGGTTCCGGGCCTTAAAGGTGAAGCGCAATGATAGTATCCTGGTTACTATCTTGGATTGGGGAACCGGTCACTTCCGGTTGGACTATGAACCGGCCAGCAACCGTAACAAAAAAGAGGTTGAACAGCAAAATCAAGCATTGGTGGACCTGGTTTTCAGTATGCTGGAGGAAGCTCAAGACGAGCAGCTTTGGATCAGGCAAGCCATTCCTACTGCCTATGTGCTTCTGAAAGATGCCAGGGGTTATCCCGGGGACCATTGGATGAAGACTTTAGGCGGAGATTCGCGCATCAGAATATTTGATACTTATATCCGCTATGCTGAAGCGCGCGCGCCGCTGGATTTCATTTTCGGAAATGATATAGAAGAAATATCGGAGGAACCATTTACTAAAGCTCAGGGGCAACAAATCTATCGCTTTAAGGCGGCACTTTGGCATCGTCCCGGGTTGTGGCGCAGCATCGAAATCCAGGGAAAGCAGACCCTGGGTAATTTCGATAAAATGCTGCGCACCGCGTTTCAGCATGATACCTCTGACCACCTGGGCGGCTTCTGGAAGTTGATCCCGCGCGGCAAAGGCAAGCGTGTGCGGGAAGTTGCTTTGGGTAACATCGAGCCTTTTGGGGGAGGCGAGGGAGGGGACTGGCATATTGCAGGATTGGGATTGAATCCCGGGGAAGCCTTGAAGTATGTGTACGATTTTGGGGATTGGATAGAGCACAAAATCACTCTGGAGGAGATCGCGCCCCCCCAGGTGGGGGTGAAATATCCCCAGATCACCGGCCAAAATGCCCCTCGCTATGTTGCATGCCAGGAGTGCGCCGCGCAGGAGAAGCAGACCAGGGCTACCTGGTTCTGCATTGATTGTTCGAATAAAAAGGGACAGGATGTTGTAGTTTGTGAAAAATGCTTACAAAAGCGGCACGAAGATCATTATGCCGAGGAGAAACTGTACTGAGTTAGGGGGATTAACTATGGCTGAAATGCAATCCCAAGATATCGATCGTATCGGCTGTACCATGTGTCACGGTGTCTACGCTGATGACCACCCGCCATCCCCTACCGGGCAGAACCAGGATCATACCCGGTTGAACCAGAGCAGCTTCGCACGCAAAGTAAAAATCATGGCCGAGGCCGGCATCGTTTCGATAAATTATGACGACCTGGCAGCCTGGAAAGCGGGTAAAACCCTAACCCAAAAATCCATACTGATTGATTTCGACCACCCGGTGCGCATTATCTGGGAGAATGCGCAACCCATCCTGGAAAAGCATGGCTACGCCGGAAATCTCTTTATCAATACCAAAGGCATCGAAGAGGAAGCAGCGCACCCTCCGGCCGAGGCAGAGCGCCAGTTCATGACCTGGGATCAGATCGGCAAACTGGTTGAAAAAGGATGGTTCATCGGCGCGCACACCGTCAACCATTTTTCTTTCGCGGATATGACTGCCAAAGATCCTTCCGGCGGCTTAATTCTTGAGGAGCTCGCCGGAGCGGACGAGACGATCAACCGCAGGTTGGGCATCACCCCAAAAGACCTGGCTTATACCGGCACAAGCTGGTCTGCCCTGGCAGAAGAGATCGTGAAGCAGCGCTACCGCTTTGCCCGTCTGTGGATCACAGGTCGTAAATACCAGGTAGGACCGGACCAAGAGGTGTCAGAGAGTGAGATTTTGGGGTTTCCCGATACGGTCGAAGTAGATGGCGGCCCTGCCTTCGAAGCACGGTACATTACGGAACACACCAATTTTTACCGTATTCCCAGTATGGAATTGGAGTATCTGCTCGCCAGCGACGAGGCATTCAAGCGCTATATCGACGGATGCATGCTGAGGTTACTCAGCGTGCGACACAAGCGTTAGCCAGGATATGAACCGTTAATTTAAGCCAGGAGTAAACATCATGTCAGACCTCATCGAACTTGGGAATCGCCGGGAACTGTTTGTAGACACTTACTTGATCGACTCATTACAAGGCGCGCACCTCAAGCTGCAGGAACCGCGGGTCGCCAATACCGCCATCCACCTGGATCACCCCTGGGAAGGAGAGTTCAACGGCGGCCATATCGTTATCAAAGATGGCGACCTCTTCCGCATGTATTACCGCGGCTTGAAGCCGGAAGGGTTGGTCCACCTGTGCTATGCCGAAAGCCGGGATGGCGTATATTAGACCTTATCGGGATTAAGCAAGAGTGTGCCTGACGCAAATCTGCCAGGCTGCACAGTGTTGCTATTTCCGATAACGTCTATTGGACCAAACCCGAACTGGGTCTGGCCGAAGTAGATGGGTCACGGCAGAACAATGTGGTGGTCGCCGACACCCCCAATTACGATATCTTCCTGGACACCCGGCCGGGAATTCCTGCAGCCGAGCGGTACAAGATGACCCGCTATTTCGTCGGCGGGCAGCGCCTGACACCCTATTTTGCCGGGAGCGGTACAAAGGAGGTACGCCTTCTGGTTTCAGGTGATGGGCTGCGCTTCACCGAAGTAGCGGACAACCCTGTGATGACCTGCGACCTGCGCAATGCTTTCGATTCCCACAACGTCTTCTTCTGGTCAGAAACAGAAGGGCAATACGTGGGGTATTTCCGGTTCTACGATGGGTACCGCACCATGGCCCGCATCACCTCGCCTGACTTGCGTACCTGGTCCGAGCCGGCGCCGATGACCTATGGAGACACGCCGCGGGAGCACCTGTATACCAACGCCACCACAGCCTATTTCCGCGCCCCGCATATCTACGTGGCTCTGCCGGCGCGCTTCATGCCCGGCCGCCGGGTGGTAACCGATGCCCAACTTGCCCAGATGGCTGTCGCGACGAGTGGCCACGGCCAGCACATCTACTACAACGACTGTTCTGATGGCGCCTTTATGACTACGCGGGCCGGCACCAGCTCCTATCAGCGCACCTTCATGGAATCCTTTGTCAGACCGGGGGTGGGACCGAACAACTGGGTGTCCCGCACCAATTATCCGTTGTTGGGAGTGGTCCAAACCGGGCCGGCCGAGATGTCCTTCTATGTCAGCCGGGACTATGCCCAGCCTGCCTGGCACATCCGCCGGTATGTGTTGCGCTTGGACGGCTTTACTTCCCTCAATGCACCCTATGCCGGCGGGGAGATGCGCACCAAGCCCCTCACCTTCACCGGTACTCAGTTGGAAATCAACTACAGCACCGGCGCCGCCGGCAGCGTCCGGGTGGAAATCCAGGATGAGGCCGGAGCTGCGCTGCCAGGTTTTTCCCTCGCCGATAGTGCCGAGATCATCGGCGACGAAATCGCCCGCGTCGTAACCTGGGGCGGCAGCGACGATGTCAGTCGCCTGGCGGGCAAGGCGGTACGGTTGCGCTTCGTGATGCACGACGCCGATGTATTCTCCCTGCGATTCGGCGCCTAGGTCCCCTCTTTGCTCCATCATTCTGAAAGAGCTAAGAGATTCATAAGAATCGAGGAAATATGGATAGACAGAAAATTATCGTGCGATTAGGACGAGTCGCCAGCCGACAATAGTCGCCAGCCTCGCCGTGGGCGCCGCCAATTTCTCAGTAGGTGGTGTGGTGCCCAGCCCGAGACTGGGAAGTAGCCGCACGCTTTTCAAGGTGGGCAATTTGGCAAATTGCCCACCTTCTTTTAGGGCCATTATCACACTATTGAATAGTTGCAAATTCGACCCTGGTGTGTTATTCTTTGGCAACCAGGATGGTTTCGCCATCCTAACCATGTTTCTCCAATGGAGTGTACCCCAACAGGGAGGCTTGCCCAAGCAGCCCATGAACAAGACGGACCTCACTATCCCGATTTACACCGTCGGCTACGGCAACCGCACGGTTGAGGAATTCATTGCCCTGTTGGCATCCCATCAGATCCAATATCTCATCGATATCCGCACCTCTCCCTACTCGCGCTTTAAGCCGGAATTCAACAAACAAGATCTGGAAAACGCCCTCAGCAGCCACGACATACGGTATCTGCTCATGGGCGACTCCCTGGGCGGCCAACCGCAGAGTCCCGCTTGCTACACCGACGGCAAGGTGGATTATGACAAGGTGAAGCGCCAACCCCTCTTCCTGGAGGGCATCTCCCGGCTGCAGAAAGCCTTTACGCAGCAGCAAAAGGTGGTCTTGATGTGCAGTGAGCTGCGCCCGGAGGAGTGCCACCGCAGCAAACTGGTCGGCGCGACGCTGGCCGAGCAAGACATCCCCGTCCTCCATATCGACGAGCACGGCGACCTGCAGACCCAGGAGGCAGTAATTGCCCGCCTGACGAAGGGACAACTGGGTCTCTTCGGCGATCCGGCCTTCACCTCCCGCAAACGATACCGCAAGGAAGAAAAAGCAGATGAAGATTAAACTTATCACCATCGGCGTCTACGGCTTCGATGAAGCCAGCTTCTTCCAGGCTTTGCAAAAGGCCGGGGTGGATACCTTTGTCGATCTGCGGCGGCGGCGCAGCGTGCGGGGCGCCGCCTACGCCTTTGCCAATGCTGTCCGGCTGCAAGCCCGGCTGGCCCAGGCAGGTATCCCCTACCAGCATTGGCTGAACCTGGCTCCCAGCCAGGCCACGCGCACGGTGCAAAACCAGGCTGACCGGGCAGGTAAGACCGCAAAGCGGCAGCGCTCCTACCTGGACCAGGCATTTGCCGCCGCCTACGTCGCCGAATGCCTGGCGCCGGCCGATGCTGCCCAGGTCGCCGCCCAACTACCGGCAGATGCCCGCGTGGTGGCCCTCTTTTGTGTCGAGAAAGATCCGGCTGCCTGCCACCGTTCGCTGGTAGCTGATTGGCTGCACCAAAAACTAGGGTGGGAGGTTAACCACATTGTGCCATGAAAGTCGTCATCGTCGCCAAAACGCGCATGGGGAGTGGCGCCTGCGTCGGAGGGTTGACCTTTGAGGGGCGCAGCGTACGCCTGATTCCCGCCGAGGGAGATCGCCACGAAGGGGCAAATCTAGAATATAACGTGGGGGAGGTGTGGGAAGTAGATTTTACCTTGCCACCTACCTTGAAGTCTCCCCACGTAGAAGATATCATCGTCCGGCACAAGCAACCCCTTGCGCGCATCGATAACCTTGTCGCCTTTATCGAACAACGCATTCCGCCTCTGGCAGGGGGTCCCGAGGTGCTCTTCTACGGTCAAGCCCGCCCCAACGAATTTGGCACGCTGCGCATCGCGCAAGAGACTATCCCCCCTTTCAGTACCATGTTTTGGCGCCCCGACCGCCCGCTGCAACGGGACAGCTCTGGCAAGCGGCTCCGCTACCGCTACCCCACCCCGGATGGCGGATGTACGCTAACCTTTGTCGGCTTTCAAGAACCGGTGGAGATGATCCCGGCCGGCACGCTGCTGCGGGTTTCCCTGTCCCATTGGTGGCGGCCGCCTGACCACCCGGAGGAAGAGGAGCACTGCTATGTGCAACTCTCCGGCTGGATTTCTCCTTCTGCCCTAGATACGCCACCGGTAATGATAGATAGCCTCAATGACTACGCGAAAGACCTTGCCGCGGAACCTGTACCGGATGGTCAGGCCGACCCAGCTACCCTCTTGCGCCAGATATTCGGCTACGATGGCTTCCGCCCTTTACAGCGCGAGATCATCGAGAATGTGCTGCAAAAGCGGGACACTCTGGTAGTGATGCCCACAGGTGGCGGTAAGTCCTTGTGTTACCAGTTGCCCGCCCTGCTCTTCCCCGGATTGACCGTGGTCGTCTCGCCGCTGATCTCCCTCATGCAGGACCAAGTGACGCAATTACGGGAGATAGATTACCCGGCGGCCTACCTGAATAGCACCCTTGACCACCGGGAGTACGTGGCCATCACCCGCCGTGTCAAGCGGGGCGAGATCCAATTGCTGTACATCGCCCCGGAGAGCCTACTGCGCCCGGAGATTCTGGTGATGCTGCAAGAGGCGCGGCTAGACTGCCTGGCGATCGATGAGGCGCACTGTATCTCCGCCTGGGGCCACGATTTCCGGCCGGAATACCGGCAACTGCTAGAAGTGCGACGGCGCTTCCCGCAAGCCGTCTGCCTGGCGCTGACCGCCACGGCGACGCCGCAGGTACGGCAGGATATCCAGCAGACCCTCAACTTCCAAAGCCGGGATACTTTTCTAGCCAGCTTCGACCGGCCCAACTTGTTCCTCGACGTGCAGCGCAAGACAAACCTGGTGGAGCAGGCGCTGGAGTTTATCCAACTCTACCCTAACCAGTCAGGCATCATCTACTGCAACACACAGAAACGCACGGAGGAACTGGCGGCCGCCCTGGTACAACAGGGTGTGGCTGCCCTGGCTTATCACGGCGGGATGGACAATACCATCCGCGCCCGCAACCAGAACGCCTTCATCTACGACGAGACACCGGTGATGGTGGCTACCATAGCTTTTGGGATGGGGATTGATAAAAGTAACGTCCGCTTTATCCTGCACGCCGACCTGCCCCAAGACGTAGAAAGCTATTACCAGCAGATCGGGCGCGCCGGCCGGGACGGTCTGGCAGCACATTGTCGCCTGCTATATAGTTTTCATGACACCTACACGCTGCAATACCTGATTGAAAAGGGCGCTCCTGACCAGATGGAGCATCGGCGGAAACTGCTGCGGATGATGGTAGATTGGGCGGATACCGGGGAATGTCGGCGCCGCCGTCTGCTGGCCTATTTCGATGAGGTGTATAGTGCGCCATCCTGCGACAATTGTGACAATTGCCGCCAACAAGCGAACCCAACCGCTCCCGAAACAACCGATGATCTGACCATCCTGGTACAAAAGTTCCTCTCCTGCGTCAAACGCACCGGGGAAAGATTCGGCGTAAATCACATTATCCTGGTCTTGCGTGGCTCACGGGCTAAGAGCGTACTGCAATTCCACCATGATAATATTTCCACCTACGGTATCGGGCAAGAGTTGAGCGAATCGCAGTGGCAGGCGCTGGCGCAACAATTCCTCCAGTTAGGGCTAGTAACGCAGGATAGAGAAACTGGGGGGATACGACTGACGACCAAAGGTTACGCAGTGTTGAAGGGCGAGCCGGTTCTGGGGCAGTTACCTGGACACCGGCGAGCTTCTACCGCGCTCCCCCTGGCAAATACCGCCTACGATACCGCCCTCTTTGACCGGTTGCGTGAGCTACGCCAAGAATTGGCCAGCCAGGCCGGCCTACCTGCCTATATCATCTTTCCCGACCAGACCCTGCTGGAAATGGCAACCTACTTTCCACAGACGGCAGACTCGCTGGCCCGGATGCATGGTGTGGGACAGGTCAAGCTGGAACGGTATGCCGGTGTTTTCCTATCAACCATTCGCACCTATTGCAGTGAGAAGCAGATAAGCGAACGACGGAAACCGGTGGCGACAGACTCCGGCAGTCGCCAGGCAGAAGTCATTCCGGCGTTCGAGGCCGGTGCCTCCATGATCCAACTGATGGAGCGCTTCCAGGTCAAGCGGGGCACGATCATCAACTACCTGGATAAAGCGGTACGGCAAGGGCACCTCTTCCCGGTGGAACAATTATTGGCAGCCTCAGAGTTACAGGCAACTATCAAAACCGTCATCCTGGCCGCTTTTGCAAAGTTAGGCAGTGAGCGTCTGTGGCCTCTCTTCGACTATTTTGATGAAAAGATCTCTTATGACGAGTTAAAGCTGCTGCGTCTGGTTTTCTGGCTGCAATCCCCGCCGGAGGAGCGCCCCTCCTCCCCAACTTATCAGGAACAGCTACAGGCTGTGCAGGTCCAATATCCCAAAGCATATGCTCCCTGGGAAGCCGAGGAAGAGGTGCAACTGGCAACTTTATACCGCGAAGGGCGACATGTGAATGAAATAGCCGCTGCCTTGCAACGCCAAACCGGCGCGATTCGCAGCCGCCTGCGCCGGCTAGGTCTGGTGGATTGACGGTTAGCCACCAGCCTAAGAGCCGCCTCCCTGGACGGTCGCTGGCGCAACAATTGCAATTATGCCTCAGAGAGAATAAGGAGCAAAGCCATGAGCTGGAATTTTGAGTTGGTCGCCGGACCCTTTAGTTTCACCGAAGGCCCGGCCTGGGATGGGCAAGCAGTGTTGTTTTCTGATATTCCCAACAGCCGGATTATGCGTTACGACCCGGCCAGCGGCCAGACTACTGTCTTCCATACCGGCACCAACGAGGGCAACGGCCTGATGCTTGACAAAGACGGGCGGCTCTTCGCCTGCGAGGGCGGCGGCCGGCGCATCGCCCGCTATGAACCGGACGGCAGCACCACAGTAATTGTCGACAAGTTTGCGGGCCAGCGACTGAACAGCCCCAACGACCTGGCCTTCGACCGGCTGGGGCGGCTGTGGTTCACCGATCCGCGTTACGGCGATAAAACCGACGACCTGGAGCTGGACCACCAATCGGTCTTCCGCCTGGAACCGGACGCCCAAGGCGGGGTTCCTTGGGCAATCACCCGCGTGACCTACGATACCACCAAACCCAACGGGCTGCTGATCTCGCCGGACCAGCGCTGGCTCTACGTAGCCCAGAGTGAGTACGGCGTGGACCGGAAGCGGGAGCTGCGCGCCTACCCTATCCAGGCAGACGGTACTGTGGGTAAGTATGCAGTATTGCACAATTTCTACCCCCACCGGGGCATCGACGGTATGTGCCTGGACACCGATGGCAATATCATTGCCACGGCCGGCTGGCAGGAGAGCGGCCCCGGCCCTATGATCTACGTCTTCGCCGCCAACGGGCGAATACTGTCTACCCACCCCATGCCGGTGGACCGGCCTACCAACTGCACCTTCGGCGATGTGGACCTGCGCACCCTCTACGTCACTGCCTCGGGCTGCCTGTTCCGCGCCCGCACGGAGCACACGGGGTATTTGATCTTTCCACAGAGGTAAAGGCGCACCTTATAGTATTACAGCGCAAGGTTGAATGAAGCAGGTGCGAGTAACGTAAAAAGGAAAGGCATGGTATCTTTCTCTAACCACAACCAAGTGAGAAGGAGAAGAGGAATACCATGCCAACCACTATTATATCCGAAACCTGTCCTGCGCCCGAATGCAATTTGACTGAGCAAGATGTTACACAGAGTTTGGCCGAAATGCAGAGCTACATGGGATTGTTTGAAACGGCCTATCAGCGAGCGGCGCAATGGGAGTGGAGCAAAGTCTACTTGCAGGGACTGTTGGGGAACACGCTGCGCAAGAATGTGGAACAAATCGCGCTGGATCTGGGCAAGAATGTGCGTAGCTTGCAGCACTTTATCGGTCAGAGTCCGTGGCAGCCG
>SHYO01000205.1 GCA_009692745.1 Chloroflexota bacterium | reverse complement strand
TATTGTGGTTTTTAAGTCTGAATCGGGCATTTGTAGCCCGTTCAAAAATGCTATTTTGAGGTCCAATCGTCACCTTATGTAAATCTAAACACTACATATTGTGGTGAAAGTATTTAATCAATCCCATATGTAGTGGCTGAGTAGTTACAAATACTGAAGAATATCAAAAGGCTGTGCCCAAAATGACTAAAGAGGGCTGGCGGGTAGCCAGTGCTACCGAGGCCACCCAGCGAACGGGCTGCCGCCGGTTTATCATGCTGGGCGGTATCGGGGCGCTGGTGTTCCATCCGAAACCCCACTACATGGTTACATATGAACGGGACAAGAAATAGGGCAGGTGGTTGTTATCGTTGACGCCAGGCTACCCCTGGCGTTTTTGTTAGAGTGGCCAAGCCGGCAATCCTGGGGCAATCATTTTTAATAGAACCCGTTAGGCCCTGGCATATCGCCGGGGCTTTTGTTTGCCCTGGTGAATTCGTAGGGGACTTGACACAATCGAATTAGTGGCATATTATAAATATGTGTGGCCGCAGTGCTGTAAACACCACGGCCACGATTGCCCGGCGGTAGGTCGCCAGACGGGGAAATTGTACCATAACCCGCTACCCTACACAAAGGGCAGGCGGGTTTTTTGTTACGTCTGCTCGTAAAACGCAGACACCCAGTCCTTTTTTAACAAAGTTAAGTCAACCTGCACGATATACAGGAAGCAAAGCAGGTCGGAATACCACATATAGTGGTACAAATGCCCCCGTAGCTCAATGGATAGAGCACCAGTCTTCGGAACTGGTTGTTGCAGGTTCGAGCCCTGCCGGGGGTATTTGTGTTGTATCAGGTGTTTACCCCAGCAGTCGCATCATCGAGATTGAATCGATACCCTTTAATCGTCACGGTAGGAATAGGATAGAAGTCCAGCTCGGGAGCGCGGGCAAAACCCATCCGTTCGTACATACGCATGGCGACCTGCATCATTTTAGTCGTATGTAATGTCAATGCTGTGGCCCCAGATTGGCGGGCGCGCCGGAGACAATCATGGATGATTGCTGTCCCAATGCCTTGGCCACGCCCCGCGGGCGCAACGGCCAATAGGCGCACTTCCGGCGTCGGAAGCGTAATAGGGATACCGTTGGGAGGGGGCAACTCTGTACCGGCCGGGAATAGCAGCACGGTCCCCGCGATGATGCCGTCCTGCTCCGCCACGATTTGTGCCGCGGGTTTCACCTTCGCGAGCGTATCGAGAATGTTTTGCCGGTAACCCTCCCAATGCTCTTGCATAACAGGGGCGCACTGTTGGTAGGCGGAAATAGTTACCTCCTGGTAACCACCCGGACGGGTGGCCACATAGTCATATGCATCCCGAACCAGATTGATGAGCAATCTTTTAATCCAGTAAATTGAGGGACAATCACAATACCACGGGATCCAACTTCCATCCTCAAAAGTATAGATATATTGAGAGGTTAACGTGTAGCTCTGCAATCACAGCCGGAGGAAAGTGGTAACTATATGCGCCAAATCATTGTCTTTGCTGCTAAGGAGGATTCATTCGGATCGGGCAACCATAGCGCTCTAAGGGGCGTCGCCGTCGCGTCTAACGATGTCTGGGCCATGAGCTACAATATATAGCAACAGCAACATCTAAGCTCAGACTTTGATTGAGCGTTACTCGTGTCTGTAAGAGGCCAGCGGGCCAGTGTTGCTGTACGGGATGTTTTGCGAAAATTGTTGGCCCTCTCACGACCTATGAGATTTCGGTTGTAAATGGCAGGCCGCGCCTGCAAGGTTTTAATATTGGTTGACCGACACACTGAAGATGCTCTATAATTACATGGTCGATATGTACAAGGGGGCAATCAAGCTGCATGGTGATCGTATCGTCACCTTCAATACGCCGGAGGAGCAGCGAATGCTGGCTTATCTGGCAGCAATGGGCGACACAACTATCAGCCTATGCACCATAGGAACCGGAGTCACTGTGGAGGACCAAAGCCAGCCTCTGTCTGAGCTCAACGATACTGCGCTGGTTATCCGCGTGGCACGGGGGGATGTGGCTGCATTCTCACTGCTATACGATCGCTATGCCCGGCCGGTGTACACCCTGGCGGTGCATACTCTCGGCAGTGCTGACGCGGAGGAGATGGTACAGGAGATTTTCCTGCGTCTCTGGAACCGAGCCGGCCAGTTCGATTCCCAGAAAGGCGCCTTTAGCACCTGGTTTATGGCCATCGCCCGGCACCGTATCCTGGATGAGCTACGCCGCCGCGGTCAGCAACAGCGCCTCGTAGCGGTGGAGCACATCGACCAACTACTGTTCGAGCCGGCCGATCCCAGTGTGGACCTGGAGGCGTCAGCCTGGGCCAACCAGCGGGGCGATGCCTTACTTGCGGCGTTGAAGACTTTGCCCGAGGAACAGCGCCGGGCCCTGGTTTTGGCCTACTTTGGCGGGCTGAGCCAGTCCTCTATTTCGGAACAACTGGGTTGGCCCCTGGGGACCGTCAAAAAGCGCACGCGGCTGGGCCTGCAAAAACTGCGAATTTTCCTGGTGGAACGCGGCCTAACGGCTGAAACCGAGGACGAGCCGGCGCCAAAGGACACAAAGTAGCAGAAGATGGAATGCGAACAGATTCGTGAGCTATTAGAAGCATACGTCTTGGACGCGCTGGAGGAAGTGGAATCGGCACAAGTCGCCGCGCACCTGGCGACTTGCCCCGACTGCCGGCGCCTGGCGCAGCAGTTGGCCGAAACGGCCCACCTGCTACCCCATGCTCTGGCGGCGGCTTCTCCGCTGAACCTGCCGGCCCAGCTTAAAGAACGCCTGCTAGAATCCATTGCGACCGGCCAGCCATCGGTGTCGACCACGAATGGCGGCACAGTTGAGAACAAAGAATATCCTATCCTCTTCCCGGCCGGGACGCAGCCATCTCCCCTCCCATCTCCAGCCCATGGGATGCGCCGTTTTCCAGCCTGGTTTAAGCCGCGGGTCCTGAGCGCGGTAGCTGCCGTGCTAGTGCTGGCGGTTACCCTGGG
The DNA here is from genome assembly GCA_009692745.1 of Chloroflexota bacterium. Taxonomy (GTDB): domain Bacteria; phylum Chloroflexota; class Anaerolineae; order Epilineales; family SHYO01; genus SHYO01. Next base: position 4,452 of record SHYO01000205.1, on the reverse strand, counting down.
CTGGGGCTTCCGGTTGAACCTGGCGCTGGCCCAGGAACGAGTGCTGCGCGCCGAATTCGCCAATCTAGTAAGCCAGCAAGAGATCGTACTGGAAGTGGTGGATTCCAACAAGACCGTCAAACGCCTATTACGTCCACCTGCCGGAAACTCCAGTGCTTATGGCAAGGTCTACACCCGGCCGGATTTGTCCGAGGTGGTAGTGATGGCTGCCCGCCTTCCTGTGCCGCCGCCTGGCGAAGGCTACCACCTCTGGCTGACCCAGCAAGGTCAGATGAAATTGGCCGGTGTGCTCAATACCAACGAGCAGGGCTTTGGTATGCTGGTGTTCGATGCGGCCACTAACGGCCCCGAATACCAATCCGCCCGTATTACCCTGCAACCCCTGAATGCGGTAACCACTTCGGATAACACCATCCTACTTTGGGAAGCCAGTAAATAATCAGGGTAGTTCAGGGCCTTGTGCCCGTCCTACCATCATATTAATTACCTTGACAGACTACCCAGGGATCCAATTCCCCTCCCACGCAGTATAAGAATAATAAGAAAGCGAATATTCTAATGCTATCCTATTTCCACTGCAAAGAGGGAGGAGAATTAAAATGCTTTGTCTGCGCAAGCTGATCACCAACTATTGGTCTAGCCGGCTGGCCCTGGCGCTGGTGGTGTTGGTTGCCCTGGGGCTGGTAGCCGGCTGCGGCGCTACCCCAACCCCTTCACCGGTGGCCCAGGCTCCGGCTGCCGCTGCCACCAATCCACCACCGGCGCCCACCATCCCACCTACAGTAGCGCCCACCACCCCACCAGTTGTGGCCCCTACCAATACGGTACTGCCGCCCACCAACACCGTACCGCCGGCGGCGGCCACCAACGCGCCCGTGGCGATGGCGAATCTGAAATCCTGCGCCGAGGGAGCTAACGCTATCGCCCTGCTTGAGACGCCCCTGCCTGTCACCCCGGTGCCTACGAAGCCTCCCGCTCCCACTGCCGAGGTCACCGGCACAGTCCCCGCACTAAGCCCAACTGCGACATTACGCCCGGCGCCGAAGGAGAACCGCGTGGGCTATCCAGAAGACTACCAGAACAAGTTCAAGTTGCTGTTCGTCTTCGACCGGGCGGATAATAAACAAGTGCGCGTAATCTGCGGCAATGACGTGGCGGCTTCGGTTAAGCCCGGCCAGGAGCTTCCTTATGGCAGCATCCTGGTGATGGAGACCTGGCGCGCCCGGCAGGATGAGAAGGGTAACGTGGTGAAGGATTCCAAAGGGCGCTACATCCGCGAGGCGCTCACCGGTATCTTCATCCAGCGCAAGGAAAAAGGCTTCGGCGTGGAATATGGCCCAGACCGCAGCGGGGAGTGGGAATACGTAGCCTACCGCCCGGATAAAACAATCTCCACCCCACCGGAGCGCACCAACGCCTGCGCCAGCTGCCACCTGAACCAGGCTACAGCCGCGCGGGACTTCGCCTTCCGTATGAACCTGTTCCATGAGGGTGACAAAGCCGCTAAGCCACCTGTATTAGGTAGCAAAGAGGGCGACATGTTTGCCTACATGTTTCTGCCCGAAAAACTCACGGTCAAGGTGGGCGATACTATCAAGTGGACGAACGTTGACGAGGCGGAACATACCATCACGGCCAAAGATAAATCCTTCGACTCCGGCGTGATCAAAATCGGTAGTAGCTTCAGCCGCACATTTGACAAGGCAGGTGTCTATGAATATCTGTGTAGCACCCATCCTGCTATGAAGGGTGTCGTCGAGGTTACGAATTAGAAGGTTCTGGCTGCTACTCTGAAACTCCCAGTGGTCGCCCGGAAAGTCTTGCTAGGCACCTCGAGGGTCCTAGTTGTCACCCTGAGCAAAGCGAAGGTCTGCACTCACCAACAGATGCTTCGCTTGCTCAGCATGACATTGCAGCCATCATCATAATAAGCGTAATAGCGGCAACAAGCCAGGAACCCCGTTGATCGACCTATTACTCTATTCAAGATTCTTGTAGATATGGCGCTCGAAATCTCGAAGCAGCCGGATGCAGCGCTCATCGTAAAACGGCAATACTTGCATCAACAGCACGGCTGCTATATCTTTTTGGGCATCGCCCCAGAAGTGGGTGTTGAACAGACCGGCCCAACTATAACTCCCGGGTGAGCGAGAGTTCTCCGCCGCACCTTCTTTCAGTTGAAACCCCAGGCCGAATTTGTCTTTGCCCGCACCAAGCGGGAAGGGATTTGACACAGCCGGCATGATGCTGGGCTGCTTTACCACCGCCAGGCTGCCGATCTGGTTCTTGGTCATCTCACTGACCGATCGATCCGTCAGGAGGCGGGTGCCGTCCCATTGCCCCCCGTTTAACAATAGATGGAGGAAACGGATGTAATCGCCGGCGGTCCCCACCAAACCGCTGTCGCCGGAGACCCGCGGTTCATAGGATTCCGGCCTCGGCTCGCCAACGAGCTCTCCGTCGGTGCGGCGGAAGAGGGCCACCAGGCGGCTGAGATTTTCTGGTTTCACATTGAATCCCGTATCCTTCATGCCCAGCGGCCGGAAGATGCGTGATTCAAAGAATGCGTCCAAGGGTTGGCCCGCGACCTGTTCTATCACCTCGCCGAGGAATAGGGTATTTATGCCGTAGGTCCATCGGCTGCCTGGGTCATACAGCAGCGGCAGGTCGCGCGGTCGAGTAGCTCCCTTGCTCAATGCGTGGAGTGTGTGATTGAAAGACCCGTAGCCAAAGCCGGCCGTATGCGCCAGCAGATGGCGAATGGTGACCTCGCGTGTGGCTGGTCGGGTGGTGTATGTGGCCTGCGACGCATCGAATGCCGCCATGACTTCTCTACCTGTAAACTCCGGCAGATACCGGCCCAGCGGATCATCCAGGTCGAGTAATCCTTGCTCCCGCAGCATCATGATACCCACCGAAGTGACGGGCTTTGTCATAGATGCGATGCGGAAAATGGCGTCTGTTGGCATAGCGGTGGTTTCATGCTCGTCGAGCGTAGCGCACGCGCCGCGATAGAGGACACGTTCATGATTTGCCACCTGCGCCACCACGCCGGGTACATCACGACGCTCAATGGCGCCCCGCAGCAGTGCGTTCAGTTCAGTTGCCGCATCGTTGGATAGCAGCCCTGTGTGCATCTATTTCCTCTCCCCGCTCTCATTTTGAGGCTAAGAGTTCTGCCAGCCGCGCTTCTTTCTCCACCCGGTCGCGAATGGCAATCGGCGCAGCCAGGTGACGCCGCAGTTTGGCCTCGCTCAGCGCCGGCTCGTAGTAATCGCGAAAGAGCTCGACGGCCAGGATGGTTTCATCCTGATACCGTTCAAGCGTCACCTGATCGTCCAACTGGACCCAACCGGTTAGAATCACCCGGCAATATAGCCCCGGTCGCTCCGCTGCTCGAAACCGTTTGACAAAGGTAGGATCGCCCATGCGCGCCGCTAAAGTGGCGCAGGGGATACGGGGCGCCGTAACTTCTAAGATAACCGAGCCAACGTGCAGCCGATCCCCGATGGATAGCTGCGTACTTTCCAGCTCGGTAATCGTCAGATTTTCGCCAAAGGTCCCGGGCGCCAGTTCGCGACCCAACACCCCTGACCACCAGGCATAATCGGGCATGCCGTAGATATAGATGGCTTGATCAGGGCCGCCATGATTTTTGGTGTCACAGATCGCGTCATTCACCAGCCCGTTCGCGGTGACTTGCACCGGTATATGCACCGGAAGTTTATAGATGCCGGTCTTGCCTGACGCCTTAACGTTTGGCATAGGCCGCTCCTGGCCCACATTTACGCTGCACAGTTGCATTTCAATCCTGCCTTTCTTGATTACCACCCAGCCTAATTACCGCTTTATAGTCATATGATGAGCATCATATCAATACTCTCTACAAGCGCCGTCTAACTTATCATTATGCTGCTACATGCAAGGTAATTATACTATTGCACAGGCTTGCCATCTTAAATCAGGGTGCTTCTATCTAATGCGGTTGGTGCGGTAGTTGACCGGCCAACCCCATAAATAATGCGCCGGTTGCGATTGATACGGCCAGGCCCGTCGTCAAAGCTGCGACAACGTGTTGGGTTTGCCAATCTGAAGCCACTGGCTGCATGATGGTTAATCCAAGTGCCAAGCCCGCAAACCACGCTATCCCTATCGCTATGATCCAGACAACAGTATTTGCCCCCTGGTTTCTGAGAACAAGCCATTGACCTACACCCAGTAAGATGCCACCTATGATTTGAACCACGGGGAGAGCCACAGGGTCGGGTAAAGCATCGCCGATAGCGTGAGTTATCGCCAGGCCAACCGCACTGGCTGCGATCCACCATCTGATGCCCTGGAAGTATTGGCGCAGGAGCAGCGCCTGCAATGAGCCAATGACGAGCCCGGAAAAGGCGCCTTGAATTGCACCCACAAAAAGCGCCGGCAGGTTGAAGTTGTCACCATTATTTG
>SHYO01000204.1 GCA_009692745.1 Chloroflexota bacterium | reverse complement strand
GCGCCATATATCCAGGCACGTCTGGCCTATGTGGCTGCCATGTTCAACATCCTGCTTGACTTGTTTCACAGGCTTCATCCTGAGGCCAATCCTTTTAAGATGAGCATCGCTGAGTTCTCACTCTAAAACTAGCACCATTGGTTATTATATCATATCGGGCAGCGGCGACCTGGTTTGCGGCGATACCCGCTGTGCGGTGACAGAGGGAGATGCTGTTTATCTCCCGTCGGGCCTGTACCACCAGGTATTCAACCATAGCGATGCCTGGCTGAGGCACCATGTGATCAATATGCCGGTGGCGTCCGATGGCGGCCATTTCTTAAAACGGAACTGGCGCGAAGTTGCGCCTGCGGGCGATGGTATGGGAGCGGTGCGCTGGCATCTATTGGGCCACGAAGGCGCGGCGCACGTTGGCTGTTTGCGCGGCCTGGCCTACATTGACAGGGAGATGGTACAACCCGGCAGCCGGTCGGCGGAACAGCACAGTCAGGACCTGGAACTGGTCTATTACGTCCTCGCCGGCCAGGGGCAGATGATCATCAACGGCCACGAGGTGCGGGTCTTGGAAGGGGATGCCATCCATCTGCCTAAAGGCACGCCTTTCCAACTGGCGAATCGTGGCCAGGACTGGCTGACCTACCTGATTATTGCCGCGCCTTGATGCGACCTCTAATTTGTAGGTGCGGTTTTTAACCGCACGTGCGGTGCTAAACGTATTTCAAAGCTTCGCTGGAATGTAACCGCGCGGTTACAAACCGCGCCTACACAAATTTGAACAGTTACTGAAGAGGTTTGGAGGTATGGACATGACGTTTGGTGAAGGAAAGTATACCTATAAAGTCGCCGAGGGCTGGGGGAAATTGCCCGCCGGATGGGAGTGGGGCTGGATTCCGGCGATTGCCTGCGACGCCCAGGACCGGGTATTTGTCTATTCCCGCAGCGCGCACCCCTTGGTGATCTTTGACCGCGATGGGAACTTCCTGGATTCCTGGGGCGAAGGGTTCCTGAAAGATGCCCACGGCATCATGATTGACGCCGATCAGAACGTTTACTGCACCGAGCGGGATAACCACTGCGTTTATAAGTTCAACAAAGATGGCCAGCTCACCATGACCCTGGGCACACCGGGAAAACCTGGCGAGCGAGAGGGCGATCCCTTCAACAGGCCGACAGACCTGGCGGTTGCAGCCACGGGCGAGCTTTTCGTCTCCGACGGCTATGTCAATTCCCGCGTCCACAAGTATTCGCCGGAAGGTAAGCTGCTGCTATCCTGGGGGGAGAAAGGAGGGGGGGCGGGCCAGTTCGACCTCTCCCACTGTGTCCGGTTGGACCGGCGGGGCCGGGTGTGGGTCTGTGACCGGGGGAATAACCGCATCCAGATTTTCGATACCGCCGGGAATTTCCTCACCCAGATGGAGGGCTTGCGCCACCCTAACCAGATTTACTTCGATCCAAAGGATGATGTAGCCTACATCTCCGAGCTGGACTCTCAAGTGAGCATCTTTACTCTGGCCGGTGAACTGATCACCCAATGGGGCGGCTGCCGCAGAAGTGAGACGCCCGGGGAATTTCTGGGAGGGGCGCATGCCATCTGCGGCGATTCCCGCGGGGATTTGTACGTAGGCGAGGTTTTTGTGAACGGCAGGCTACAAAAGTTCATCCGCCAGCCCCAGGTCTGACCAGGAGAGGCACATGCGCATACTTATCACTGGCGCTGCTGGCGCCGTTGGCTCAACTCTGGTTAAAGGATTGCGGGACCGCTACCAGTTGCGCGGCTTTGATCGCGTTCCCATGCCGGACCTGGAGGATACGGTGGTGGGCGATCTGGAGGATGTCCCGGCCCTGATGCGCGCTACCCAGGATATGGAGGTGGTGATGCACTTGGCGGGGAATCCGTCCAGCGCTGCTCCCTGGGACGATATTTTACATAATAACATCATTGGGACGTACAACATTTTCGAGGCGGCCCGGCAGAACCGGGTGCGCCGCATCGTTTTTGCCAGCCGCGCGGGCCTGCTGGCTGCCTATCCCGAAAACATAACCCGCACGATGGATATGCCTCCCCGGCCGGATAGCTATTATTCTATCAGCAAGGTCCTGGGTGAAAACCTGGGATACCTGTACGCCACCAAGTACGGCCTGGAATTTGTCGCCGTGCGCATCGGTAATTTCCAGCGCGACCGGCCTTATCCTGCGCACCCCCATCACCTGAGCCATGCCGACACCGTGCAAGTTTTCGAGCGGGCTGCCATCCAGCCGGGGGTGAAATATGAGATCGTCTTCGGCGTCTCGGATAGCAACTGGCCGCTCTACGACCTGAATCACGGCCGGCAGGCCATCGGGTATGAGCCGCAGGATCGCTCTGAGGTAAAGATTCCTTTCTGAGATCTGAAATTCTTATTGACTCCTGGGATGACGGCCGCACCTTCATCCCCTACTATTATAATGAACCGGACAAGGAATACGTAGCCTCCGTCCGGCACATCGCCTGCAGTGCCTTTCGCCTGATGTAGCGTGTTCCCCACCTGACACGCCGGTTTGGAGGGGCGGACGGCCGTCCGCCCCTCCTTTTCTCCCATTCCCGAATTTCGGAAAAATCCTGTTTTGGGGTGGTTTACCCCTTGACAATCGTCGAATTTCACATTATAATCATATCATATTTAGGAATGACTAAATTTTAATTTCGGGAGATAGTAATATGCACAAGCTGTTGAGGATTAAAGGAGGGAGCTTATGGCACACGTAGCAATCATGGCCCAGAACCTGATAAAATATTATGGTAGCTTCCAGGCGCTGCGGGGGATACACCTGGAAGTCCGCACCGGCGAGATCTTCGGCTTTCTCGGGCCGAACGGGTCGGGAAAAACCACCACCATCCGCTGTTTGTTGGACTTAATTCATCCCACCAGTGGCGCCGTGCGGGTATTGAACCTGGACCCGCGCACAGACCCGGTGGCGGTACGTGCCAGGGTAGGCTACTTACCTGGAGATCTACGCCTGGATGAGAATATGACAGCTCAAGGTGCGCTGCGCTACTTTAGCAGCTTGCGCGGCGGTAGGGTGGATTGGAGCTATGTGCAGCAGCTAGCCAGGCGCCTGGATCTCGACTTAAAACAGCCCATCAAGAATTTCTCCAAGGGCAATAAGCAAAAAGTCGGCGTGATACAGGCGTTGATGCACCGGCCTGAACTGCTGCTGCTGGATGAACCGACTAGCGGCCTTGATCCGCTGGTGCAGCATGAGGTATTGCACCTGGTGGCGGAAGCGCGGGATGCCGGGGCCACCGTCTTCTTCTCCTCCCACAACCTGGCCGAGGTAGAGGTGGTGGCGGGCAGAGTCGCGATTATCCGCCAGGGTGAGATTGTGGAAGTATCGGCAACCAAAACCCTGCTGGAACGCGCGATACGGCGCGTGCGGGTGCATTTTCTCGCGCCGCAGGAAGGCAATCTGGAGGCATTGGAGCGCATTCCGGGGGTAAGAGTGCTGGACCGGGATAACGGCGAGAACATCCTGTTGCAGGTGGAAGGAGATATGGACGGTCTGATCAAGGCGCTGGCTGCTTATCCGGTGCGGGCGCTTGAGACCGAACGTCCCTCCCTGGAAGAGATTTTCCTATCATATTATGAAAGCAATGCGGCAGGACATGCCGCTTAAGGTACGAGAGGTGATATCATGTTGACGACTTTGCTATATACATTGGGCCGGTTTCGCGGTCAGGTGATAGGGTGGGGGGCAGCCTTGGCCCTGTTGGCTATGTACATGGTCCCCTTCTATGATACTTTGGCAAAACAGCAAGCGCAGCTCGAACAGGTTCTCAAGGGATACCCTCCCGAGCTGATGGCCTTCTTTGGCGATATGAGCCAGATGTTTACGCCGCAAGGCTATTTGACGGTAGAATTCTTCTCCTATATGCCCCTAATCCTCGGCATTTTTGCCATATTGGCCGGTGCGGGGTTGATAGCGCGGGATGAGGAAAACGGCACGCTCGACCTGGTGCTGGCCTATCCTGTCAGCCGGACCGCGCTGTTTGTGGGCCGGCTGCTGGCATTCGTAGCCGCCACAGCGCTGATCCTGTTGCTGATCTGGTTGGGGTTTGTGATTACCATGAGCTCGTCTTCCCTGGCTATCGGGTGGGTGCAGATGGCCTGGCCCATCTTCTCCCTGGCGGGGGTGTTGCTGTTCTTCGCCACGCTGGCCCTGCTCCTCAGCATGGTATTACCATCAAGCCGGTTGGCGGCTATGGTGGCAGGTATTGTGCTGGTAGCCAGCTTTTTCATCACTTCGCTGGCGCGGGTGGATAAGCATCTCGAGAGCCTGGCCGCGCTCTCTCCGCTTAACTACTACCAAAGCGGCAACGCCATTTTGGGATTGAATGGGAGCTGGCTGGCCGGATTATTGGGATTCTCACTGCTCTTTACCATTGTTGCCTGGTGGCAATTTGAGCGCCGCGATATTCGGGTAGGTGGTGAAGGTGGGTGGCGCTTGCCAGCTCTACGCCGCCGCGCGACCGTTAATAAAGTGTCCTTAGCGTAACGATTGACCGCAGGGCAATTGCATCTTGATGGATTTCCTGGGAGCGCGAGCGTCTCGCTCGCACTGGGCGCACATGCGACCAGGATGGTTACCGAACTCCGTTCGGGCCGCTCCCAGGACGGTTCTGCAGTGCGACATCCAAATTAGTCCCCATGCCCGCCGCGGGCACCATAATGGATGAAAATGCCTCCCGTAGGTGCGGCTTGTAGCCGCACGATTTTCAAGGCGGACAATTTTGGCAAATTGCCTTGATACGGTATGCTTGACGTACCCCGTTAATGATATACAATTTCCCGTAGACATGGTTCTGTAACTCTGGCAATTTTGTGTATTTCCTACCAATATCTGTCAGGTCTAGTTAAGCGGGGTAAGTTTCCCCTGGAAGAATAAAAATGTCAGATAAAAAGGTATTCCTGGAAGAAATCCATATCGAAAATTTCCTGAGTCTGCGTGATGTTCGTTTGCCGCTGAAACCATTGACTGTACTGGTAGGCCTCAATGCCAGCGGTAAGTCTAATGTGCTGAATGCTCTGATGCTGTTGGGCAAAATGATGGAATCATCAGATTTACCCTCTGCCGATGTTATTCAAGATGTCGCCTGGGCAGGCGTGGCAAAAAGTGTAAGCTTTCAATTGAAAATAAGGATTGACGGTACTCCTGCAAACTACACTTTAGTATTAGGAACTGGAACTGAAAACAGGGTAATTTTAGAGGAATTATCGATTGGTCAAGATGGAACTAAAGTTATATCTGTCAGAAATGGGCAAGGGGAAGTAAGAGATGAGGATAATCAGAATGCGACAAGTTATCGGTCGAACAATTTGGCGCTAAAATCAGCCGGTGACTATGGCAATAAACCTGTTACAAGTGCAATTTCAAAATTTATCCGCAATTGGGAATTTTATGATTTTGAACCTGATACTATCCGTGATAGTGCTATCGTCCTACATATAATTGGGAGAGATGTTTCAAAACGATCCAAAGACGTAGAGGAAATTCCGCATCTTGCGGATAGTGGTTTGGGTCTAAAACAGATACTATCTCACTGGTTTGAGAATGATCCGGATCGATTTCAGGCCGTCAATGAGGATCTACTAGGCTGTACCCAGACTGGGTTGGAGCAGCATGGTAAAAATGGAGATTCTGAGCTATATTTGAAAGAGGGATATGCCAATCCGATTCCCTTAAATAAGGCCTCTGATGGGACCTTACGTTTGATAGCTTATTCCGTGTTATTAAATCAGCCGGAGCTCCCTTCCCTTATCGCCATTGAGGAGCCTGAACGCAATCTACATCCTGCTGCTCTCGGCTACATTGCCCAGGTACTGGAGAAATTAGCCGAGCGAACCCAGGTGATAATTACTACCCATAGTTCCCAACTGCTTGATAAAATCGACTCTCGAAATCTGTCTACTAACCTGGGGGTGCTGCTATTGCGCAACATTCCGGGAGAGGGCACAGAAGTCATCAATTTTGATGAGACGCGGAAAAATCGCCCAGCTTTGGATGGTTGGATAGACGACTTTGGCATTGGCAGTACCATCTTTGGCAGCGAACTTCTGCAAGACATCATGGAAAGCTGATGGCCAGTATCCGAATATGGGCACTTGAGTCAGACAATGACGCCAAAGCTTGCGGTGTTTTAGCTAAGAATCTAATTGCTTTCCTAGGACTAAGGGAACTTTCCATTAGAACTGCAGGCAAAAGTGCTATCCCACGCTCTACCGGCAGAAGACCGGCTGATGATCTGAAAAAGGCCGTAGCGAATTACTTGATTCAAGATGATCACCTGATCTTTGTTATTGATAGAGACGGAGTTATGTCCTTTCACAAACGACGTCAGGAACCTAACTCCCTAATTAACCAGGTACAGGAGGTATTACAAGACACAAGGTTCACTGGTCGGGTGCATCTTGCCCTTGCTGTGCAAGAGGTAGAAGCATGGTTCCTGATTGATTGTTTAGGCGTCCTTTGTTATTTCGCCGGCAAGTATAAAACCTACCAGGAAGACTGCCGGGCGAAAATTAGGGCAAAGTCGGATTTGAGAAACCTGGTCAATAATTATCAACGCGGTGACACGGAGTTAATCGTCGAACCCAACATGGGAGGAGGAGGGGTAAAAGAGTACCTGGAAGGATTCTCAAGGGAGATTTTCAGAACACTGAATCCTGATATGAGGCCCGATAATATTAATCGTGAAAAGTATAGGGAAACAATGTCCCCGGATATCTGCAGATTTGTCGAGATCAATAACGAAACTCTGAGACGTAATGCATCATTGAATTATTTCGGCAATTTACTTGCTGCTTGTTATGAGCAATCCTCCTGATCGTATGAACCACGGCTTAGCAAGCCTTCACCTATCTAACCATAGGCGTAAGATATAATAGACCTTATCGGGATTAAGCAAGAGTGTGCCTGACGCAAATCTGCCAGGCTGCACAGTGTTGCTATTTCCGATAACGTCTAATATGCAAACCATCTTAGTCACCGGCGCCACTGCCAGCATCGGGCAGGAAACTGCCCGGCAATTGCTGCAACGAGGCCATCGGGTCTTGGTCCACGGGTGGTATCAGGACCAGGGGCAGACCCGGCCAGTGCCAGGTCGGAGAGGGACGGGAAGATTATCTTCTCCAGGTTCTTCAAGTGGAAGCTGAAATTGAGTATCAACCTGGCAAAAGACTCCGGCTTTTCGGGGTACATCCCCTGCGAATTTGTCGGTGATTTGTGAGTTCTGGCGTTGATGGGAAGCAAACCAAGTTATCGGGCGTGCAAAGGTACATATGATAGAGTCATGTTTAATAACCAATGGTGCTAGTTTTAGAGTGAGAACTCAGCGATGCTCATCTTAAAAGGATTGGCCTCAGGATGAAGCCTGTGAAACAAGTCAAGCAGGATGTTGAACATGGCAGCCACATAGGCCAGACGTGCCTGGATATATGGCGCC
>SHYO01000021.1 GCA_009692745.1 Chloroflexota bacterium | reverse complement strand
GGAGCATGTGATTCTCTTCTTCGGCTCTTTGTTCCTGTTCTTGGGGCTGTTGGCGGCTGACCGGCCCAGCAGCCGGACGCAGGGGCCGGAGCAGGATGAATCCCCCAGAGCGCCCGGGGCGGGGCTGCGCCCTATCCCTGGTCTGCAACACTTCCGCTGGCTTATTGCCCACAGCTTGGAACGTGGTCGCCATATCCATCTGAGCCTGGGGCGGGGCGGGCTTGGCGGTCTCGATTCCGCCGAGACCCTGGCTGCGCTGCAGTTTCTTGCCGCTGCTGTTCGCCAGCCGGGGATGGTCATGGTGCGGCCCTATGTCACCACTGCCGATGCTACTACCCTTATAGCCGCCGCCGACACTCTGGCAAATGCATACCAAAATGTGGCTGCCCCCGCCGAATTGGCCCAAGACCAGGTCTATTGGGTAGCTCCTGACCCTGCCGCCTATGGCGCTACGGCTCTGTCCACCATCGGTCCCGTTCCTTTGGAAGGTTCCATTATTGCCGGCCGTTTAGGTGACGAGGTAGCGTTACTCCTGGAAGCAGGGCAGCGGCAAAACCTCGACCAGATAGTCGCCGCTGCTGATCTGGCCGCCGCGGCCCTGAGTCTGCCTGCTGCCGGCCATACCCTGGTAGGGGAAGAGCTGTTTGCCGCGCCGGCATATCTCGCGCATGATGAGGATTTTATTTATCGCATCAGCCTGGAAACCCAGGATCAACTGCGCCTGATCCTGATCCTGATTATCATCGCGGGTGTGATCATATCCACCCTGGGGCGCCTGTGAAACGTATTCTTCCCGTGACCCTGGCCGTCCTCACCGGTATGATTATCGTGGCCGATTACCTGCTCAGTATCCCCTGGCTGGACGCTTTGGGAGCCGGTGTGATTCGGACTATCAGTCTCCTGGCTGCTACGGCCCTGCTCTTGGGGCTCTTAAATCTGATGCAAGTTCATGGCCGGCGCCTGCGCCACCTTCAATCCGGCTGGCCTTATAGCCTGGTTCTGCTGGGGGGGGCGGCCCTGGTCCTGGTGCTGGGCTTGTGGCCTGATGAGGCCGGCGCCGCCAATCCTGAAATCCCGACCATCTTTTCGATGGCATGGATCTTCGCCTATGTTATCGGCCCCTTGCAAAGCACGGTGTTGGCCCTGATTGCCATCTTTGCGGCCACCACGGCTTACCGTGGTCTGCGCTTCTACCGCCCGGAAATGTTCTTCTTTGCCATTGGCGCCCTGGTCGTGTTATTGGGCAGCGCCCCTGGCCTGCAGCAGCGTTGGGACTTTGTGGCGCCCTTCCGCGACTGGTTCCTGGCCGTGCCGGGCGCGGCCGGTGTGCAGGGACTGCTATTAGGAGTGGGCCTGGGTGTGCTGCTGACAGGGTTACGTATCATCACCGGCCTGGAACGACCTTACCTGCAAGCTCGCCCTGCTGCACCACCGTCCGCCGCGGCAGGGCCTTCCACAATGGGGTCCGGTTTATCGGAAGAGGCTCAATCTGCACAAAGTGAGACAGCAATATGATTATTTGTCCAAACTGTGGCCAACGAAACAAAAACGGTAGCAAATTCTGCAATGAGTGTGGCGATAACCTGGTAGGCATCATTCCCAGCCCACCCCTCGAATTACCTGAACAGGATCGCGCCAATCTCTCGCTAATCTCCCTGGAAAAGCCTGAGGACACAGCAGAGCAGCGCCTCCCGGCCTTGCTCGACCCCCTGGGGGAGATAAAGCAGGCTCTCCCCGTTTCCCGCGCGGTAGCCCTGCCTCGCCGGATTGTTGTCCCCGAAGCGCCTTCCACCTCCCTGGCCGAGATGGAACGTTCTCGTCTGCTCTCTGAGATAGCCCGCACCTATCCTCGCAATCCAGGAGCTGGCCTGCCGCGCCATGCCATTGCTTCGCCCCTGGTACGTTGGGTGGTGGGAATTGTCATTGTGGCGGCTGTGGGTATTCCCCTGGTCTTTCCCCACCTCTTCAATGCCCAGCCCGTGCCTTCCGCCGGTACCAGCGCCGCTTTTCAATCTATAGACAACCTGCTGCCGGGATCAACGGTACTCCTCTCCTTCGATTACGATGCTGGTGCTGCGGCTGAAATGGAGCCGCTGGCATTGGCTTTGGCCCGCCATGTCGAGCTCCGTAGCGCCCACTTGATTGTGATGAGCCTAAATCCCCAAGGTCAAGCCCTGGCCGACCGGGTACTCCAGCAACTTCAACAGAATCCGGGCCCCACCCCCGCTGCTGGCGCGAGCGCATCTCCGACGCGGCTTGGCTATCTGCCCGGCAATGAAGCTGCCTTGCGCAATCTCCCCCAGATGCTCGCTCCCGAGAGCCGGGGCGCGGCCACACCCTCCATCCAACGGGCTATCATTCTGGGGAGCTCTGCCCAGGTCGTCCGCTGGTGGGTTGAACAGTACGGCACCTCTCAGCATGTGCCGCTCATTGCCGCCGTTTCCGCCGCCGCCGAGCCCGATCTCTGGCCCTACTATCAATCTGGCCAGCTAACCGGTTTGACCTCCGGCCAGAATGGCGCTGCCAGCTATGAACGCCTCTTGGGCCTGCCCGGCAATGCTATGGCCAACAGCGAATCCCTCACCATCGGATTAGTTGTCATCGCTGCCTTGATTCTGCTGGGGAACCTGGCCGGCAACTTCTTGGGTGGGTCTCGTCTATGAATTCTCTGGCGGCCTTAGCCGCAGCCTTAGCCGGAATATCGCCGGATGTTTGCTGAGTACCTCAGCGCTGAGTACCCACAGCTAGGAACGTGGGTTGCCGCCCTGCTGACGCTCTTCATTCTCAGTTATGCTGTGCGCGATAATCCACTATCGCGCCTGGCTCAACATCTGTTGGCCGGTACCGTCGCCGGTTATGCTGTGGTGGTTGCTCTGCGCCAGATCCTTGGGCCGCAGCTCTTCCTCCCCCTGGTTGCGGGTTTGGGCTTATGGCCTGCTGCGCCTGCCGCCACCTTTACTCCCATTCCTTTCCCGCTATTACCCTTGCCCCTGGCGCTCTGTCTCTGCCTATTAGTCCGCCCCTTGCCGCGCTTACGGTGGCTGAGTGCCTTCCCGCTGGCCCTACTCATGGGGGCCGGCGCTATGCTCGCCATGATGGGCGCTATCTCCGGTACCCTGGTTCCCTTGAGCCGTTCGCTGATTGTCAGTCTGGCTTTTCACCCTGCCGGCGCCACCGTGGCTGCCTGGGGGCAATTCCTCTCTGCCTTCTTGCTCACCTGCGGCAGCCTGGCTGCCCTGGCCTCCTTTACCTTCGCCGGCCCTAGCTCAAAACCCCTGGGCCGGTTGTGGTATCGCCTGGTGCATACTGTATCCCTCGTGGGCCGGGTTTTTGTGCTCCTCGCCTTGGGTGGAGTCTTCGGGGCCGTGGTTGTCTCCCGTCTTACTATCCTGATCGCCCGCCTCAGCTTTCTTCTCAATGACTGGGGCGCTCTCTTCCGCTAACCTGCATTTCCTGCCGATGCCGCTACCAGGCGATACCGCTTAAATGCCACTGGTTCTATAGTTTCAGAGTATAAAATCCCAGTAAATCGCTGCACCGCTTCCGAGCTGCTATGTAGCTCCTGCGCGGCGGCATCCCCAAAGATAAACACGTGCAAAAAGCTCGTTGGGTCCTCTTCGTCCTGCAGAGAAATATACTGCAACGTTCCTTCCTCCGCTTCGGCGATGTACTGGATAAACTCCTGAATCGCCGCCTCACACCGCGCCAATCCCTCCAGCCGTACTTTGAACTGCGCTGTCCGATAAATAGCCATCCTGCGTCTCCCTGGTTTTATATGGGGCAAAGCGCCTTTTCATTCGTTAAACTATCGCACCTACCGGATATATTAGCAGATACTTACATTGGCTTCAATTTACAAATTTATGGGAACTGTTCAGATGCACCAGGGCGATCGTATTTGCTATGAAATTAGGCCAAAACCGGCCACAGAGGCACAGAGATCCCAGGAAACGATCGCCCTGCTCACTTGACCTCCGGCTGTAGGCCAGATAAAATACCATAGATCCTGACAAAATTATTATCGGGCCAGCTCAGCCGGAACAGAGTGCTAACCTTGAGTTCAACCGACCAACCTGCCAACCGCCCATCCAAAGGATGGGATCTAAAGTATCAACCTTCAGATTTTCCCCGAATAGCGCGCAAGATCACAGGCACGCTCTTCGTGGCCCAAAGCCTGGGCTCGGCCGGTTTTATCGCCGCCTCCACCATTAATGCTATCGTCGGCGCCCATCTTAGCGGCCAGCCTGCCTGGGCCGGCGTCCCCTCCAGCATCTACCTCCTGGGTACTGCTGCGGCAGCCTTAGGCTGGGGCTATGGCATGGACCGTCTCGGGCGGCGCGGTGGATTGGCCATCGGTCTGACCTTGGGCGTATTCGGCGCCGGTCTGTCCGGTTTTGCCATCACCATCCACTCCTTCGTCCTTTTCCTGGGTGGCTTGATCCTTATGGGGGCGGCCAATTCTGCTGTGCAACTGGGCCGCTTTGCTGCCGCCGAAGTCAACCCCCCAGCCAGGCGCGGACGTGCTATTTCCAATGTGGTCATCGGGGGCACTGTTGGCGCCATTTTCGGTCCTTTGCTGGTCGGGCCTATGGGCTCTCTCGCCCGCCAGGCCGGCTTTGATGAGCTGGCTGGGCCCTATTTAGCCAGTCTACTTCTCTTCGCCATCGCCGTTGTGGTGGTATATCTGGGTCTGCGCCCAGAGCCCCGCGACATCGGCCGGGAAATCGACCGCCTCTACCCCGAAACCACCGGCATTTCCGGTCCGGCCCGTACTATTTCCATCCTGCTGCGCCAACCTGCCGTAGTGGCGGCAATGGCTGCCATGATCTTCGGTCAAATGACTATGGTGCTGCTGATGGTCATCACCTCCTTACATATGGCGAATCACCAACACTCCCTGGTTGATATCTCCTATGTGATCTCCTCCCATACCTTCGGCATGTACGCCTTCTCTATCGTCTCCGGCAGCCTGGCCGACCGGTGGGGGCGCGTTCCTGTAATACTTATCGGCGGCATCACCCTCATCCTGGCCTGCCTCGTTGCCCCGTTATCTCCCGATGTACTACCTATTGCCGTGGCCCTCTTCCTTTTGGGCCTGGGATGGAATTTTTGCTACGTAGGCGGCTCCTCCTTGCTGGCCGACCAGCTCTTTCCGGCGGAACGCGCCCGCACCCAGGGTTTTAATGACCTGCTTATCGGCCTGGTATCTGCTTTCGGCAGCCTGGGCAGTGGTATCATTTTTGCTGCGGTAGGTTTCGGCGTGATGGGTATCATCGGCATATTTGCAGCGCTCATCCCGCTTATCCTGATCATCAGGTGGCAGATGTCCCTCCGCGCCCTCGCCCCCACCCACGGCTAATTAACCATCCATGTCCCTCAAAAGCTACCTGCAAGCTGCACCCAAAGCCGAGCTCCACGTCCACCTGGAGGGCTCCATCCTTCCTGCCACTCTGCTTACCCTGGCGCGCCGCAATGCGGTGGATCTGCCTGCCGATACCGTCGCCGGTTTGCAATCCTGGTTTAGCTACCGCGACTTCCACCATTTTATCGAGATCTACGTCACCATTACGCGCTGCCTCAAATCTGTGGCAGATTATGAGCTGATAACCTACGAATTTGGTGCTGAGATGGCCCGCCAGCATGTGCGTTATGCCGAAGCCACCTTCTCCCCCAGTACGCATGCCTGGCTCGGCGTCCCCGCTGCTATCTTCCTCGCCGGCCTGGCCCAGGGCCGCCGCCGCGCCCAGCAGGAATTCGGCGTTACCATCAACTGGGTTTTCGATCTTGTCAGGAATGCTTCCCCGCAGGGGCGCGCCCGCCACGCCGATTACACGACCCAGGTCGCCATCGAAGGTCAGGAAATCGGCGTTGTAGCTTTGGGGCTGGGCGGCCTGGAGACCGGCAATCCTCCCGAAGACTACCAACCCTGGTTCGACAAAGCCCGGGCCGCCGGTTTGCACAGCGCCCCCCACGCCGGTGAGTTAGCGGGCCCCGACAGTATTTGGGGGGCTTTGCGTTCTCTCACCGCCGAGCGTATAGGCCACGGCGTCCGCGCTATCGAAGATCCTGCGCTGGTCGCCTACCTGGCTGCCAACGCTATCCCGCTGGAAGTCAACCCTACCAGCAATATCCGCCTGGGCGTCTACCCGGATTTAGAGTCCCATCCGCTGCGCCGCCTTTACGATGCCGGGGTTATCCTGACCGTTAACTCTGATGATCCGCCGCTCTTCAATACCACGCTCAACGATGAGATCGCCACCCTGCCCGTCCCCTTTGGTTTCACCCTGGCCGAGATCGACGAAATCCTGCTCAACGGTGTACGCCATGCCTTCTTACCGCCGGAACGTAAAATTGCCCTCGCGGCTGAATTCCGCGCTGAAATGCAGACGCTGAAATCCCACCACCTCCCCTAGTCCCCTCCTGCCCCGGCGGCTCCCACCAAACCCCCGGCTGCCGCCGCGCCTACGACCGCTCCGGCGGCGGCCGCCCCCACAACAGCCCCGGCAGCTCCCACCGCCGCCCCGGCTGCAGCTCCCACCAAGCCCGCCGCTGCTGCCGCCGGCGCCACCGGGGGCACGCTCAAGTTGATCCTCAACCAGAATGTTGACGTCAATCCCATAGGGGTGCGCACCGTCGGCTTTTTCTACGGGCAAAGCGTCATGTACGATGGCCTGGTGCGCAACTCGGCCAACTGGGAAGAAGTAGAAGCTGACCTGGCTGAAAAGTGGACCATCTCGCCTGACGGCCTAGTGTATACTTTTAACCTGCGCAAGGGTGTCAAGTGGCACGATGGCGTGGACTTTAATGCTGATGATGTGGCCTTCACCTACAAGACCTTCCTGACCAAGGCTGTGGGTTCCTACCTGGCAAACGACCTGCAGATTATCAAAGGCGCGCCAGACTATTTTGCCGGTAAGACCGACAAAATCGAAGGTATCAAAATCATCGATGCCTATACCATCGAATTTGATCTGCTTCAGCCCAACGCCGCTATGCTCTTCTCTGTCCTTTCCCAGCATAGCATCATCCCCAAGCACGTTTGGGAGAAGACGACGGCCGAAGATTTGGCCAAACCCGGCACCTGGGAAAAGGGCCAGATCGGCACCGGTCCCTTCAAGTTCTCCCAATACCAGCCTGACAAATTCCTGGAATTCGTGCGCAACGACAATTACTGGGGCAACAAGCCCAAGCTGGACAAGATCCTGTTCCTGCGCGTCGGCACTACCGCCGATGCGAACGCCGTGTCGTTGGAGAAGGGCGACGTCGACTATGCCACCGTCCCCGCTACCGAGATAGACCGCCTCAGCAAGATTCCCACCCTGGCAATGAATACCAAGGCCATTTATAACCTGCGCTATCTCACGATCAACACGCAAAAACCTTATCTGAAAGATAAGCGCGTGCGCCAGGCTATCGCCTATGCCACCGATCATGTCGGATTGTGCCAGTCGGTGTTGTTGAGCATCTGCGAGCCGTGGTTCACTATCTCTCCGAGTAAAGCCTGGGCCAATACCAGCGTGGTAAAATATGATTACAATACGGCTAAAGCCCAACAGCTACTGAAAGACGCTAACTGGGATCCCAACCAGGAGATCGAGCTGTCCTTATACTACAACGATCAGTTGAGCAAGGATTACATCGCGGCTATGCAGCAACAACTGCTAAAGGCCGGCATGAAGGCCAAAGTGGTCCAGCTCGACCCCTCCTCCGTCCAGCAGTACTACTATGAGAAAAAGCAATTCGACGTGATGTACGCCGGGTTCGGCTTATCGCCGGATATGAATGAATTCGAAGCCTCCTTTGCCTGCGATGCCGATTGGCCGAAGGGTTCCAATGCCGGCCTCTATTGCAACAAGCGCGTTGATGAGCTCTTCAAACTAGGGAAGGCGGCCTCTGACTTCGCCGCCCGTAAGAAGATTTACGATGAACTCCAGACGATCCTGGCGGATGAACAGCCCTGGGTGCCGCTCCACTTGTTGAAGATCACCTACGGCTTCAACAAGCGCGTCGTGAATGGCGACGCTATCGCCCGTAACTGGAACCGCCCCTTCAACTGGCATATCGAAGACGTCTCCGTCAGCGACGGCAAATAATCCTCTCCTCACCCTAACAAAGGGGGGCGGGCCGTGGTGGCCCGCCTCTCTTTCTCACCTTCTCACCTGATACCCTTTCATATCATATCGTCATGGTATTTTCTCGTTCCAATGGTTTGCTACTAAGGTCATGTCCAGTAGATTTACCGCACCATCGATGTTAAAATCGTATTGCAGCGTGTTGGTATTCCAGGCCGCCGCCACCCGCATCACGTCCTGAATATCCACCCGCCCGCTGACGTTAAAATCGCAGCACACCGACGGGTCGGTAATCAAATATACCTTACCCTGCGCGTAATCCGTAACGTACAGATTCCCTACCTCATCTTCGCCGAAGCCGGTAATTTCGCCGAAGCCGGGAATCTTATTCCCCGTAAGCGTGATTTGTATGCTTTGCCACGCCGATCCGTCATATTGTAACCCCCAAATCCGGCCGCTGCAGTAGTCTCCGTAAAAATATACGCCTTGCATCCGCGGATACATGATTCCCCGGTAGACAAATCCCCCCGTAATCGAACAACCATAGCTGTGGCTATAATTTGCCACTGGGGCGACATATCTGCCTGGCGGGATGCAGCCGGAAGGTGGGTTATAGCAGAGGTTTCCTTCGAGGATGTTCCAACCGTAATTTTCTCCGCCGGTGCTGTTGGCCGGCTGAAAATCCACTTCTTCTCTGGCGCCCTGCCCCACATCCCCGATATACAGATCCTTCGTCTGCCGGTCGAAAGAGAAGCGCCACGGGTTTCTGACACCCAAGGCCCAGATTTCTCCGCGGTACCCTGCCGTCTGGGTATAGGGATTCGTCGCCGGAATGGTATATGTGACCGGGTTGCTGCTTTCCACGTCAAGGCGTAAAATCTTTCCCAACAGCGCATTATGATTCTGCCCGTTACCGTTAAGATCACCGGCGCCGCCGCCGTCTCCCGTCCCCATATAGAGGTACCCATCGTTCGGCCCAAACTGTAACTGCCCCCCGTTATGGTTTGACTCAGATGAGTGGGCGATCCGCAGCACGATCTGCTCACTATCCTCATCTGCATCATCCGGATCATTTGGATTTACCTGGTAGCGCGCGATCACTATATCCCCTGCTGGGGATGTATTCGTGTTATAGTAGACATAAAAATGCTTCTTTTGGGCAAAATCCGGCGGGAAGGCCACACTCAACAGTCCGCGTTCATCCCCCGTGCCGCCTGTAATAATCCGGTCCGAGATTGCCAGGAATGCCTTGCTCAAAAGTGTTCCATTTTTGTAAATCAGAATTTTCCCGCTCTTTTGCTCCACCACAAAGATGCGGCCGCTGCCATCCCCGGCGTGGGTAATATACACCGGGTCAGATAAGCCCGTTATCACCTCCGTCAAAGCAATCGTAGGCCAATTAATTCCCGCTTGGGCCGTTGCGGGCCGGGTGATACCCCCCAGCAATCCTAACAAGCTCAACCCCACAACTGCGCTCAACAGGTAAGATGGCCTTTTTTGTTTTCTAATTGCTTCTATCGCTTGTGTCACACGGTGCGTCATTTTTCCTATATCCTCTCTAACTGTGCTCTACAACATATTCTCTCATCATTTTTCTAATCGATCAATTCCCGCTTACCTCGGGTCCATTTACGCGGCTCCCCTGAGCTTGGTAGGTGCGGTCTCCTGCGCGGATCGGCATTATCGCCTTAACCTTCCTCAATGACCTGCTTTATCGCCAGGCGGCGCTGGCTGCCGGGGCCGATGAATTTGTGCCGAAATCCAGGCTCACATTCGATCTGCTACCGGCTATTCGCAAAGTCATGGCCCGCAGCGGCTCTGCGGGCCATAACTCCGGTGACAATGAGTATCATCAGCATACTGGAGATGCACCGTCACCAAACGAATGACATACCGGCTATCACGTCGTCCTGGCCGGCCGATCCACCAGGTATGTGCCAGCTACTTCCTTCTTATAAATTGCCCTAACGCTGGAAACAGGATGGCAGGCTGGAACAGGGCTGCCGGTCCCACCGTTAATTGCAACACATTTACGAACACCAGGGCGGTGTGGCGGTCTGCTGTGGAAAGCTTTATAACCTGGTCAATGTACTGGTGCATCAACCTGGTCACCCGGCCAGGTTTGCCCCCTTCCGTCTCCGGCCAGCGGAAATCTTCCCCCGTGGCTAACAGCCAGGGAGTATCGATCACCTCTTTCAGGCGCTTCTGAAAACGCCGTCCCAGGCCGGTAAAGTTCCTCCCTTGAGCTCTCTGCAGCTCGCGCAGGCATTTCTCCAACACCAATGCTTCCATAGCGCTCACCGACATACCCTGTCCATAAACCGGGTTAAAAGCGCACATGGCATCGCCCATGAGCAGAAAATTTTCCGGCCAGCGAGCCATCTCTTCATAGTGGCGCCAGCGGTTCTCCGTGCGCCGGTAGCCATAGATCGGCGAGATGGGTTCTGCCGCATTTATCGCCTCATATATCACCGGTTCAGTCAAGCTCCGGGCAAATTCCAGAAAACCCGGCGCATCTATTGGTGGATAATGGCGCGCGATACCGGCCAGGGTGACAACCCATCGCCCGCCCTCGACCTCAAAGAGCGCGGCTCCCCTGGGCTTATCCGGCACGTGGGGCCCTACATTGACTCCCTTCCAGTCGTGCTCGAAACCCTCGGGCCGCTTATACCAACGCGTTGCGTACCCCAAAAAAGAGTTAATTACCGTCTCTCGCGGTCTGCCATATCCCAGACTGGCCAGCCATTCCGGCGCGTGGGAATCCCGCCCGCTGGCATCTACTACCAGGTCTGCCCCTAGCCGGTCTCTCTCCCGTGCTGCCTCACTGGCTCCCTGGCGGAAGCGCAGTTCGACACCCACGATTTTGCTGCTGGTATCGTTGGCCAACAGGTTTATTACTTCGCAGCCATCCCGGAAAACAATCCGGCTGTTCTGCTCTAACCGCCGCCGGATCAACCATTCCAACAGATAGCGGCTGCAAAACCGGGTTGTCACCCCAGATTTGAAGCGCGGCAACTGCCCGGCTATGGTGAAAATTAGCGTATCACCCAATAAATCCGTTTGGGGTGCTCCCGCTGCTGCCAGCTCGTCTTCCAGCCCTGGGAAAAATTGGTTCAGGATCTGCAGCCCGCGCAACAAGAGCACGTGCAGGTGGCGCCCCTGGGGCACACCCTTGCGGAAATCAGGTTCGGCGGGATAGATATCTCGCTCGATGATCGTGACCTGGTCAAAATGATCTGCCAGGACGCGGGCTGCCAGCAGCCCGGCAATGCTCCCCCCAATCACCACCGCCTGGTTACCCACGCGTCTCTCTGCCGGTTGCCGCATCTCTCCAGCCATCATCTACCGCTCCTGTCCCTCAGTATGCTTGGGTGTCTTCTCAAGATTCTACAAATCCTATTCGCTTTGGTCAAATTCTCACAGACACAGCAGAAATGAGCAGCTTTTGATCTTGCAAATGAGCACCCCTTAGGGCCATAATACCACCGTGATCAATAGATACTGACCAGGAGCAAGTCTTATGCATCTGTTAGCGCCAGCACCTCATAAACCTGCGCGGCTTTACTTGCGCCTGATACTTTTACCTGTTCTCGCGCTCGGGCTCTTTTTCGATTTGGCTGCGCCTGCCTGGGGTCATCCGCTGGGAAATTTCACCATCAACCACTATAGTCGCATCGAGATGGTCGCCGGCGGCGTCATTCACATCAGCTATGTGCTGGATATGGCCGAAATCCCGACCTTCCAGGAAATGGCCCGGATTGACAGCAACCACGATGGTCAGGTTAGCGATGCGGAGCACGGCGCCTACCTGGATCAAAAGATCACTGAGTTACGCCGTCATGTATACCTGGTCTTGGACGGCGCCCCTCTCCCGCTCAAGGCGGAAAATCCAGAGTGGCAATTTGTCGCCGGTCAGGGGGGATTGCAGACCATTCGTCTCACTACCGTCTTTACCGCCCTACCTGCAGTCCAGGGCCAAAATCATACTATCAACTACCGCGATGAAAATGATGCTGATCGCCTCGGCTGGAGAGAGATTCTTGTCCGCCCCCAGGATGGTATCACCCTGAGCGGCGCTAATATTCCCACGACCGATCAAAGTGATGAGTTGCGCACCTATCCGCAGGATATGCTCGCCAGCCCGTTGGACCGGCGCGCTTTGCAATTCTCTTTTACCATTGCCCCAGGGGTCCTGGGCACGTCAGCCGTGGGCCCTGCTACGGCGAGCCAGGTGGCCCGCCCGCAAGATGGCTTTGCCAGCTTAATCACTACCCAGGAGCTAAGCCTGCCTGTCCTGCTACTCTCTTTGCTGGCGGCCATGTTCTGGGGTGCCGCCCATTCGCTCTCGCCGGGACATGGGAAAACCGTGGTGGCTGCCTATTTGGTTGGTTCCCGCGGCACACCGCGCCATGCCCTCTTTCTCGGGCTCACCACCACCATTACCCACACCGCCGGAGTCTTCGCTCTGGGATTGATCACCTTGTTTGCCTCCCAGTTCATTCTGCCGGAGCGCCTCTTCCCCTGGCTTAGTCTGATATCGGGCATCCTGGTGGTGGTCATAGGCTTAAACCTCTTCTTTTCCCGAATACGGGGCGCCGATCTGCGCCAGCTACTGCCGTGGCGCGCCGTCTCCCAGGTATTTACTCCCGCAGGTCAGCGTCGCCAATCTGGTCCGGGGTCCGACCTGCACTTCCATGCCGCGCCCGTCCATGATTTTATCCATCAACCACATCATCACACCCATCATGATGATGACCACCATGCTCACGATCATGATGAGCACCCTCATACCTACAGCGCCGGTTCCGAACATCATGGGCATACCCATCTACCGCCGGGTGGTGATGGCGCACCGCTCACCTGGCGTAGTCTGCTAGCCCTGGGCATCTCGGGAGGCTTACTACCGTGTCCCTCGGCCCTGGTAGTCCTGTTAAGCGCCATCGCCCTAAACCGTGTGTTCTTTGGTTTGTTGCTGGTGCTGGTTTTTAGCATCGGTCTGGCTGGAGCTTTGACCGGTATTGGTTTGCTCCTCGTCTTCACCGGCAGATTTTTCGAGAAGCTGCCTATACAGGATCGTTTTGACTGGGGTATTTTACCCCGCCTGCTTCCTGCTGCCAGTGCCTTGATTATCGTGCTGCTCGGCCTTGGAATTACCATCCAGGCTCTATTACAAACCAATGTCATCCATCTCTAGCATCAGACTATCAAAAAGTGGCGTTCATTAGGAGTAAGTTCGTGTCCGATCAAATTGCAAAACTGGTCACCGCGCTATTAGAGGCCTGGAATACCCATGATATCGACCATATTTCCACATTCTACGCTCCCGAGTACGTCGGCATAGATGTCGCGGATGCCCAACCGCAAAGTGGCATCGGCGGCATACGTCACATGTTGCAGCGTTACTTTCATGCTTTCCCCGACATGCATTTTTCCCTCGATGCCACTGTCACTGAAGATGAGAGGGTCGCCTTATTCTGGACCGCCCATGGTACGCACCAGGGTAAATTGATGAACATTCCCCCTACGGGGCGAGAAATCCGGGTGCGCGGTGTTTCGTACCTGACGGTTAAGCAGGGTAAAATTTGTCATGCGGAGTATATCTGGGATGTTGCCGGCCTTTTACGCGCTATCGGCCTCCTGCCACGCCTCTAAATAAGAACACAGAAGTATGCTGACAGGATGCGAATAGGGCGCAGTGACTGCGCCCCTACCTTTCTGAAATTCATTTTTACTTGCTACTCGGAGGCAACTATGTCTCGTGTTTATACTACTATCGACATAAACAAACCCGCTGACGCCGTCTTCAACTACGTCACCACGCCTGCCAACTGGCCTAAATGGCATCCCTCCTCCCTCGCCGTTACTGCTGCCGGCGGTACGGCTCCCGACCATTCCCTGGAGGTCGGCGAGCAGGCCACCGAAGACTACCTCGTCGCCGGGCGGCGGGGGCGCGTCGTGTGGACAGTACGTCAGCGCGAGGCGCCGGTGCGCTGGGTGATCGATGGCCAGATCCAGGAAAGTAAAAGTGGCGGTACGGTTTCCTACCATCTATCTTCCCACGGCAATGGTACTACCTTTGAACGGGAGTTCACCTATACCATCCCCAACCTGCTACTTGACATCCTGGATCGTCTGGTCTATAACCGGCGTGTACAAGCAGAGTCGGCCGAGGCCCTGCGGCGCTTGAAACGGCTCTTAGAATCTCAATAGCCAATTCGTCGCCAACTATGATGTGCCGGTAGG
The DNA here is from genome assembly GCA_009692745.1 of Chloroflexota bacterium. GTDB lineage: Bacteria > Chloroflexota > Anaerolineae > Epilineales > SHYO01 > SHYO01. The sequence continues at coordinate 23,544 of SHYO01000021.1, read as the reverse complement.
AACTAGTTAAACACACCTGTTATGCCAGATAGGCAGATCATCATCGACACAGGTCGCATGGCGTAACCTTTCGCTCCCAAAGGAGGATCAGCTTGTCCAAAACCGCTCCCCCTACCTCCCCCAGCGGGGAGCAGGAATTGTCCCGTTATTCCCTTTTAGATGCCCTGCGTGGCCGCCGCTCGCGCCGTTTTGGCCTGGGCATGCACATCGATAACGGCCCCTTCGCTTTCAAAAGTCGCCATGCACCCCTTCCCTTGACAGAAGCCGAGGAAGCTGCGCTGGCCTTTGCGGCTTGCGGCGTCACAGGCTACGCGCTCGCCGATCTCTCCTTCGGTATCGGGCAGGGTGGTAGTATGTTGGCCGGACTCCTGGGCCGCACTGTCGCCAGCCCCGATGCGATCAATACCGTTTCCGTGGTCATCACCAATGACCAGGCTACCTATCTACTGAAACGTCCGCAGGACTTCTCTCCAGCCGAGATTCCCCAATTGATTGACCTGGTGCAACAGGGAGATCTGGTGGAGCTTTACCGGCGCAGCCGCATCAAACTGGCGGATAAACGCGCCGCCCCTCCTGTCCAGCCGAGCTATAACTTTAATATCAACCGCTGGTCCCTTTATGCTCCCGGCGGCTCTTATTTTGTGCCTCTTAACGAGATGACCGGCATTTATATTAATGCCGTCCTCGAAGCCTTTGATAAAGAAATGGCCCTCTTCATCCGGGATGAACGGGCCAATTTCCAACCGGCGGGTATTGGTCGTTTCGCTCGCAGCAAAGGGGGTCACCTGGAAGATGGTTTTTCCTCCGGCCGCCAGGGTACTATCCTGGCTATCGAAATGTCCCTTGCCGAAGCGGCCGCCATCGAACAGGGTATGGTGCTGCAAAATATCGGTTTGATGGCCCAGGCTCTCGGGTTGGGGGGCTTCCCAAACTTTGCCCGCCACGAATCAGGCTGGTTTGAGGCCCTGGATTTCCGCCTGGCTCGCAAACCTGCCAGCCAATACCTGGGGGCCAACCCCTTTATCTCAAAAATCCTGGGTATCCTGGGCCAGGATACCCCTGTCGCCTATCCCCTGGGCCTGGAACGCAACGGTACTGTGCTGCTCAAGCCTTTCTGCCCACCCTACTATCCCACCATGACCGATGCCGTCCATGCTTTCGTTACTCTCAAATTCGGCCCACAAGGTATCTTCCGCGGCGGCGCTGCCAATAGCGCCTGGTCCGATCCTGCCCGCGCTGCCAGCCAGATACCGGCCCCCTCCCCCGCGGCCTTGGCTGCCACTGTCGCGTATTGTGAGTATATTTATAAGAAATATGGGCGTTTCCCAGCCTACAGCGCCCCCTTCCGTACCGTGCTGGGCTTTCAAGCTACCCATGTCGATGTCGAATTCTATGACCAATTCTACAAGCCCGAGGCTCTCACCGAGCGCCAGCGCCAACATATGAGCCAATGGCACGGGTAGCCGATGACGATCATCTGTTTGTGAGAGGAGAAATCTTATGTTACCAGAAAAACCCGAAGCGTTACCTACTTCCGGCTTCCAACATCTTGCCACCTATCCCCTGCTGGACGCTTTAATCGGTCGCCGCTCGCGCCGTTTTGCCACCGGTCTGCATCTCGCCGGTGATCCGTTGGATTATGCCAGCGCCCAGCCTACCCATCCTCTCTCCCTGGCAGAGGAGGCCGCGCTGGCCTTTGCCGGGTGCGGGGTGTCCGGCTACGCGCTGGGCGAGCTGCCCTATAGACCCGGTCCGCTGCCCGAATCCGGCAGCGGCTATATGATGACCCACTTCTTCGGCCGGACTGTCGCCAGCGCCGATGCCTTACATACCGTCATCCTTTTTGTCATCAATGACCAGGGCGCCTGGATGCTCAAGCGGCCCCAGGATTTTCCCCGCTCCGCCATTCCCGACTTGATCCAGGCTGCCCAGGAGCACCGGCTGGTGGATCTCTACGAGCAGAGCCGAATCCGGCTGGCTGATCACCGCCTGGATGTGCCGCGCCAGATCCCGTACGTCCCATCATTCAATAAATGGTCGGCAAACCTCCCCGGCACCACCTATTTCCTACCGGTGAACGAATTGACTGCTCTCTACATCAATTTCCTGCTGGCGGCTTTTGGCGAGGAATTCGCCTACTTTGCCGTAGATGAGCGCAATAATTTTCAGCCGGCTGGCCTGGCCAAATTCGCCCGCTCTAAAGGTGGTTACCTCCACGATGATCCCGCCGAGGGGCGTTTTGGCACGGTTGCCTACTTCGAACATTGGCTCTGCGAGTTCGTCGCGGTGGAGCAGGGTGCCATCCTGCAAAATCTAGGTCTCATGTCCCAGGCCCTGGGACTGGGCGGCTTCCCCCATTTCGCTGCCCATCCCTTTGGCTGGTTCCAGACTCTCGGTTTCCGCATGACAGAGGTACCTATCTCTCAGGCTACCGGCGCTTCTCTCGTGATGAAAATGCTTCTCAAAGGACTGAAAAAGGATATTCCCATGCCCACTGCCGTGGGGCTGGAGCATAACGGTGAGCCTTTGATCAAGCCTTTCTGCCCACCTTACTATCGAAACATGGAAGATGCAGTGCTAAGTTACATAGATTACAAATTTGCCCAGGGGAAGGGCACCTACCGGGACGGTGGCGTTACTAGCGGCTGGCGAGACGGCGCTGCCATCCAGGCCGGCATTCCGCGCTACTCAGACCGTACCATTGCCGCTACGATCGCTTACTGCGACTATGTGTACCGGCATTATGGTCGCTTCCCGGCTGTGAGCGGCCCGTTCCGCACTATCCTGGCCTACCAGGCCCACCACCTCGATCTGGATTTCTACGATAAGTTCTATCGCCCGGAAACCATCACAGCGGCCCAACGGGATCACGATCGGGATTTTCACGCTACTGGCTGACCTGCTTAGAACTTTGCTTACCTTACCTTGAGGCCACCCGCAGTTGCCCGTTCGCGGCGTGGCCTCAAAGTCGTCGTTTGGCTCTGCAAGTATCTGGGCTTATAATCTCGTGAGGAAACAATAATCCGCAGTGGGGAGCCATGCTCCTGATTGTGGAATCGCATCTCTGATGGTAAGCTAATTCTGCAGAGGAGATCCCGTGGTATGCTAAACTGGCAAGACCGGAATCTGCGTGAGGCGCTGGCCGTTCTGAAGTGGCTGCTGCCAGTCGCTATCTTTCTGGTCGTAGTTATCCATCAAATAATTGACGTTCTCGTCATAGATCAATATGGCAATTGGGCCCGTTTTATCTCCGGCTTATTGGCCTACGGGCTGCTTGGTCCTATTACTACCTGGTGGACGCTTTCCTGGATTGGCGCCAAAATGGACGAAGTGGAGCGCGCCGAAGCCCGGGCGCGCGAAAAAGAGCAATATTTAGCTACCATCACCTCTGCCTCAGCCGATGCCATTCTGAGCCTGGATGTAGATAGCACTATCCGCACCTGGAATCTAGGAGCGGAGCTCATCTTCCGCTATACCGCAGATCAAATTCTCGGCCAACCGGTTACCATCTTAATCGCCCCGGAGCATGTGGCATCTGCCCGCACGGCACTAATCGGCGAACTGCCCGCGGCAGACGAATATCTCAGGAATTTTGAACTGGAATGTCTTACCAGAGAGGGGCAGTTTGTATCTATTGAGGCTACCCGCACGTTATTGCGAGATTCCCACGGACAGGTAGTGGGTAGCTCTGTGATCCTGCGGGACGTTACCGCCCGCAGACAGGCTGAACAAGAAGTCCGTGAGCTGAATCGGGATTTGGAATCCAAAGTCTCAGAGCGCACCCAGGAACTTGCACGGGCTTATCGAGAGATCCAGGTACGTAACCGTGATCTAGAGCAGGCTAACGAGCAACTTAGAGAGCTAGACCGGCTGAAATCGGAATTTGTCTCTATGGTCTCCCACGAGTTGCGGGCGCCTCTCACCAATATTAACGGCAGTGTAGAGTTGATGTTGCAACCTGGCGCGCCTCTGGACCCGGAAAATGTACACGAAATGCTGCAAATTATTTCTGACCAGAGCGCTCGACTGACGCGCCTGGTCTTCTCCATTCTTAACGTTTCCCGGATTGAGGCCGGCAAATTGGAATGGCATATGGACCCGGTGCCCATCAATGTTATCTTGGATCGGGTAACCCGCAACATGACCAGTCTCACGCCCAACCACCTGCTCCAGGTGAATGCGGAGTCGAATTTACCTCCTGTATGGGCGGACGTAGACCGGGTAGAAGAGGTTCTCACCAACCTATTGGATAATGCTTTGAAATATTCTCCCAACGGGGGGCATATTACTGTGGCCGCCCATCGCGATGGCGACCGGGTGGTGCTCTCCATCACTGATGAGGGCATTGGCATCCCCAGCAAGCAATTGGATAAAATATTTGAGAAATTCCACCGGCTGGACACGCGAGATAGCCGAGAAATATATGGGCATGGCCTGGGCCTGTACATTGCGAAACGGTTAATTGAAGCTCAGGGAGGTGCGATTTGGGTTGAAAGTAAGGAAGGACAAGGATCCACGTTCAGTTTTGCCTTACCGATGGCCCGCCAAGAAGCATACCAACTTTCCAAGGCTGATAGTCAGGCCATACCACGCTCGGAGGATCCCTCGTGACGGCAAACAATACCTCAGGTGAAAAAATCCTGATTGTCGATGATGATGTAACCTTGCTAACGCTGCTGCGCCAATCACTGGAGCGGGCCGGTTACCAGGTCAGGACTGCTACCAACGGGTTAGCCGGCCTGCAAGAGATGTATGAAAGCCACCCCGACCTGGTTATTTTAGATGTTATGATGCCCCGCATGGATGGTTGGGAAACAGTATCGCGCATCCGCGAAATTTCTCAAGTCCCAGTCATCATGTTAACGGCCAAGGATGAAGAAGGCGACAAGTTGCGCGGCTTTCAGGCCGGGGCCGATGACTATGTTACCAAACCCTTTAGCTTTGCAGAACTTACAGCCCGTGTAGGAGCTGTGCTGCATCGTAGCCGGCAACTCTCTGCGCAGAAACCGGCGCGCCTGCATGTTTTCGGCGAGCTGCTTATCGATTTGGATAACCGCCGGGTGACGCGCAATGATCAACCCATCGAACTGACTCCTACAGAATTTCGACTCTTGGCAACACTGGTAGAGCATGCCGGTCAGGTACTCTCCCATGAGCAGCTTTTGACGAAAGTCTGGGGCTACGAATATGCCAACGATGTCGGCTATGTAAAACGCTATATCTGGTATTTACGCCAGAAGATAGAAAATGATCCGCGCAACCCCGAGTATATTACCACCGAGTGGGGCTTCGGCTACAGCTTCCGTAAAGAATAATATACCCCTCAGCTCCGGTTTTACGATGTCGCTTTTAAGATTTTGCTTGAAGTTCCGGTTCGAAATTTCCGCCGCTGAGTACGATCACTGTTTTCTGTCCCGCGTAGCGCGCGGGATCCGCCAGCAGAGCCGCCAATCCGGCTGCTCCGGCTCCCTCGGGGAGGTGTCCGGTTTCGGCCAGCATCTGGCGCGCCGCCTGCCTCAGGGCTTCGTCACCAACCAGTACCATCTCGTCTACGTATCGCAGGATATAGGGGAAGGTAAAACTTCCGGGATAGGTCGTATCCAGCCCACCGGCAAAGGTCTCCGATCTTTCCGTACGCTGCGGCTGGCCTGCCTTCCAGGAGTGATAGACCGCAGCAGCCCCCTCGGCCTGCACCCCTGTCACAATTGCGGCCGGTTGCACGATCTTCGCCACTAAAGCGCAGGCGGCTATCAAATTCCCCCCTCCTACCGGAATAATCATGCGCTGAAACTCCGGCAGTTGCTCGACAACCTCGAGCGCCAGGGTGGCGCAGCCAATCATCACATCCGGTTCTTCTCCATCTTCCAGAAACACCAGGTTCTCGTCTCGGGCAATCTGGCGCGCGATATTGCTGGATGCGGCGAATCCCTGGCCCATGATCCGTAACTCCGCCCCCAATTCCTGGATGGCCCGCATCTTCTTTTCGGTGGTAGTTACCGGTACCACCACCACAACTTTGCGCCCAAAGAGGCGGCCTGCCAGGGCTACTCCCTGCCCGTGGTTGCCAGTAGAGGCGCACACGATGCCACCCTTTTCCGGCGGTAGCCGGCTGACAAAGTAGATTGCCCCGCGCGCTTTAAAGGAGCGAATCGGAGAGAGATTCTCATATTTAATATACACCTCACACCCGGTGGCTCTGCTCAATCCCGCCGCATACAATAGCGGGGTAGTAGCCAGGTGGCAGATCAAAACCTGCCGCGCTTTATACACATCCGCCAGGGAAATCATCGGACCGGCCTGGTTCATACCCGCCCGCCTTACCCTTCAACCTGGTGCGGTATGCGCCGGGCTATGGGCCTGGCTTTTAATTCGAGGATAATTTCTGCCAATTCACCCGCTGCAGCGGCCACTAACTGCTGCCCCTTTTCGCGGGTCGCCACCGTCGGATCTCCCATGCTTCCCTGGTCGGTGACGGTGCTCCAGTACTCCGTCATATGGACCGGGTTGCGCCCACCGGGGGGCGGATTGCCCAGCAAATCTATCCAGAAGTGCGGCGAGCGCCGGGAGGTACCATCCTTGAATGCCTTATCCATCTGTACATATTCTGGTTGTAAGGCCAGGTAGACAGAGGTTTCAGCTTCACAGGCGTGGGCCACTACCTCACTCTCCAGGACTGACGGCGCAATCTCCCGCACCGCTGACAGCTCCCACCAGCTCATAGCGCCACACAATACTTCCGGATGTTCGACAATCGTCATGCGGGCTGCCAGGTCAAGCACAGGCCGGTTGCTGCCATGCCCATTTACCAGTAGGAACCTGGTAAAGCCGTGGTGTGCCAGGCTGCGGGTGATATCCAGCATCCATTCGATGAAGGTATGGTAGTGAATGGTGACCACCCCCGGGAAATCTATATGGTGGGGACTGAAGCCATGCACCACCGGTGGCAGCAACAGGATATCGTCGGGTAGCAGCTCCGCAGTGGCGCGGCAGATCCCTTCGGCAATCACCACATCCGTATCGATGGGCAGATGATGCCCATGATCTTCCAAAGTTCCCACTGGAATGAGCACCACTCTACCGATCTTCACTGCTTCCCGTACTTCTAACCAGGTCATCTTTTCGAAGAGATAAGGGGGTTTTACCATTGTGGACATATGCTCTCCCTCCATACTATGCAGATTTCAGATTAGAAACCAGACTCCTGCTATGGTGAATATCGTGCCCAGAATTCCCTGTTTCGTAACCTCTTCCTTCAGCAGCATAGGTGAAAGTAACAGGGCGAACATCGGCCCTACGGAGGCCAGGGTGCCGCCCCGCGCCGCCCCTGCCAGAGCAATCCCATTGAGAAAGAGGAGGGAGCTGATGCCTACTCCCAAAATGCTGCTGGCAATCAAGGCTGGCCAGAATCTTCCCCGCTCCTTTTCTGGCCACATGGGCAATTTCCGCCGCAGGGCCAGACTCCATAGCACAATCCCTGTAAGTGGCTGCCGGATGACATTCACTGCCACGGGATGGGCGTTCTGTAAAATGGGTTTCAGCATAAAGACGCTGAAGCCCCAGATGAAGGCGATCAAGATCGGCAGCAGGATGGAGCCTTCGGCGTCGATCTTATCAATACGTCCCAGGGTTTGCCCTCGTTGGACAGTGCCGCTGGCGCTCTGACTGCGCGAGAGGATGGTGAGCCCCCCTACTACCATTCCCACCCCCAGAATCCGCGTCCAACCCAGCGGCTCATGTAAAATGGTTACAGCCAGGATGGTGGTGATTAAAGGAAAGGCATTAACGATTGGCATCGTGCGCGCTACACCCAAAGTCGCCACGCTGCGGTAGAATAAGGTATCTCCTATGATTTGCCCAAGGAGGGTCGAAAGGAGAAGAATGCCCCATGTTTGTGCCGGTATGGACCGGAAAATTTCCCACCCTCCCACAAAGGGTACTAATGCCAGGAAGAAGATGGTGCCAATGAGAGAACGCCAGGCGATAAAGCTGGTGGCAGAAATATGGTGCGCTTGAGATTTGAAGATTATACTGGACAATGTCCCTATCAAAGCGCTGGACAGGGAGGAAATCTCACCAATCATTGGTGGGGAGGGTAAATTTCATCTCAAGCTAGCGGTAGGCTTCCTTCAAGCGCGGGTCAAGCGCTTCGCGCAGCCCGTCTCCCAGGAAATTAAAGCCCAGCACCGTCACAAAGATAGCCAGGCCGGGGAAAGTGCTAAGCCAGGGCGCCTGGGTCATGAAATTACGCCCAAAGCCTAACATCGAGCCCCACGAGGGGGCAGGTGGCTGAACGCCCAGCCCGAGAAAGCTCAACCCGGCTTCTACCAGGATGGCATACCCTACCCCCAGGGAAAATTGGACTATGATCGGGGAGAGGGTATTGCGCAATATGTGCTGCAGCATAATTTGCCAATCGTGCGCCCCCATGGCCCGGGCAGCCTCAATAAACTCCTTCTCTTTCAAGGAAAGAACATTGGCGCGGGTGACCCGGCCGAATGCCGGTATATAGACGATGGCTACGGCGATAATAGCGTTCACCAGAGAAGGCCCCAGGACGGCCACAATAAAGATTGCCAGCAAAACTGCCGGGAAGGCCAACAGGGCATCCAGAAAACGGCCTATGAGCGTGTCGATATATCCCCCGTAATACCCCGAAACCAACCCCAATAACACCCCTGCGCCCGTCGCCAGTAGCATGGAGGCCAGGCCAACAAAGAGGGCAATTCGCGTGCCGAAGACCAACCGGCTGAAGATATCCCGCCCTATTGTATCGGTACCGAAGAAAAACTGCAGTGATGGGGGTTGTAACGCCTGGTCGCTATACTGGTCATTCGGCGGATGGGGCGTAATCCACGGAGCGAATAAGGCCATGAAGAGCAAAATGCCGATAATCACGGATCCGGTCACTGCCGGTCGATTCCGGCTGAAGCGTTTAACCAGTCTCTTAAGAGACGCCAGAAATTCGTTGGGGTGAGGTATGATGGTATAACTCCGCTGTCCATCCGGGCTCGCTTTTTCCCTGTTCATGCGAAGCGGATCCTTGGATCGAGAAAGGCGTAGAGAATGTCCACCCCCAGGTTAACTATCATAAAGATCAGGGTGACAAACAGAACCACGCCCTGCACGACACCATAATCCCGTTGCTGGATGGCCAATAGCAGCAAGGTGCCGATGCCGGGCCAGTTAAAGACGGATTCCGTAATGATGGCCCCGCCGAGCATACTACCAAAGAGCAGACCCATGACCGTTACTACCGACAGCAATGCGTTTTTTAAGGCATGGCCTAAGATCACCGTGGGGGTGCGCAATCCTTTTGCCCGCGCCGTGCGGATATAATCTTGGTTCATGACATCCAGCATGCCGGAGCGTAAGAACCGGGTTAACGGCGCGGCTAATCCGATGCCGAGCGTGAAGGCTGGCAGCAACACATGTCTCAATGCGTCCCCCAAGTTATCCTGGGGGGGAACGTATCCCGAGGGTGGCAGCCACTGTAACCACACGGCGAAGGTTAGCAATAACATCAGTCCCAACCAGAAGCCAGGCATGGCGATACCCAGCAGGGCGAAGGTGGTGGCGAAAGTGTCAATGGCCGAAAATGGGCGGATGCCGGCCAATATCCCTAATGGAATCGTCAGCAGCAGGCCGATAAGGGTGGCAGATAGAGTCAAGAGCACCGTAGCCGGGAAGCGGCGCTGGATGAGAAAGAGTGCGGGACGCTTCGATTGCCAGGAAATCCCGAAGTTTCCTTTCAAGACCTCCCGCACCCAGAAGACATACTGCACATAAATCGGTTGGTCCAATCCCATCTCATGGCGTAATTGCGCTAACCCTGCATCGGTAGCTTCGATACCCATCAAGACACTGGCAGCGTCTCCCGGAACCAATCTCAGCACCGTAAAAACAATGACTGAGACGAGAAAGAGCACAAACACCATTTCAATGAAGCGACGTATGATATATCTCTGCATCCGGTACACTCGTTCGTTTCATATCCGAGGCTTTGGGAACCGGATGGAAGAGACCAGGTTTACCAAAGCCTCGGTAAGAATAGGTTGCCTCGAACTTACTTTACCCTAACCACTCCCATTGGTAGAGATTGGGATAACCCCGCGGCAGAATAGTGAAATCCTTAACCTTGTCATTCGCCCCCCACACCACATCGATGGTTTGGAATTTGATGTTGGGCACTTCATCGATCATGGCGGTCTTCATGATCTGTTCATATCCCGATTTACGCTTGTCTTTATCGGTGGTGGATTTGGACTGCACAAATAAATCCTCGATTTTAGGATTGTTATAGCCCATAAAGTTGTTACCCTGGTCCTTGCGCAAAACACTGCTGAAGAGTCCATCGGGATCAGGCTCGCGCGTATACCAGGCAATGGTCAGATCGGCATTCTTACCGACGAATACATCTTGGACCCATAGAGCAGATTCCATGGCCTCGATTTCCAGATTGACCCCGACCTGTTTCCAATCCTTTTGTAGAATTTCCATAATCTTTACGTCCCAATCCGGTTTCGACAGCACCCGTGCCTTGATCGATATAGGGGTCTTGATGCCCGCGTCATCAATCATTTTCTTAGCTGCCGCGAGGTCGAAGGCTGGACAGCCGATATCTGTATAGGCCCAGTGTCCCTGGGGGATGAGGCTACAGCCGGTTTTCCCCATATCGAAGAACACATTCTTGTGGATCGTCTCCCGGTCTACCGCCCGCAGCAAGGCCTGGCGCAGCTTCACGTTGTCGAACGGCGGCTTGCGCAAGTTAAAGTCCAGGCAGTAGTAGGAGCTGGTGTATTCCTGGCGCAGCAACTTCAGGCCTTTTGTGCCTTCGATATCCTTCCAAAACTGTGGTGAGATGTTAACGGCAATATCGATCTGCCCAGCTTTGAGGTTGGCGATGCGGGTCTGTTCTTCTGGGATTGGTTTGGTAATGATCTCGTCAGGCATTTTTGCCAGGAATTTCTGATCCCAATATTTGTCGAATTTCTTGTAGCGGGCGCTTTCGCCGGGTATCCACTCAACGAAGGTGTAAGGTCCGGTGCCGATAGGTTTTGTATCTATCTTGTCAATCGTCTCTTTATCGTAGATGGAGTTGGAACTGGTGCATAGATTGGGGAAGAAGCTGGCGTCCGGTTGTTTCAGCTTGATCTGGAACTCATATTTACTGTTAGCTTTGTACGTATCGACCGAGGCCATATACCCGGCAAAGCGCCCTTTGGGACCTAGCTCAAATCCTCGTTTGAAGCTATATTCCACATCGTCAGCCGTACACTCCCGCCCGGTATGGAACATGACCCCCTGGCGAATCTTGAAGGTATAGGTGATATTATCCGGCGCCAGGGTCCAGGATTCCGCCACGTCAGGAGTAGGGTTCAACATGGTATTGTCGAAGTTCACCAGTCGTCCAAAAATCAGGTTAATGGGTGTCCAGTCCACCCCTGATTGGGAGACGCCCGGGTCCAATTTAATAATATCGCCATCGTAGCCGATCCGTAGGGTGCCACGGCCGGATGCAGCCGGTTTGGCCGGGGCGGCTGCCGGCGCCTGGGTGGGAGCCGCCGCGACCGCCGGAGCTTTGGTTGCTGCCGCAGGCTGCCCGCCGGAGCTATTGGCCGGCGGCGCCGGCGCCGGGGTAGCGGTGGCGCCGCAGGCTGCCGCCAGACCAGCCAGGCCAGCCGCGCCGACAAGCTTGAGCAAGCCTCGCCGGCTGATCCGGCGCGTTAAATTCTCGCTCAGTTCTGCAAAATCCTTCTGGTGTTCCATTCTTTATCCTCCTTGGGATACTATTGCCAGAACCCTGATTTTGGTTTGCTTAATGAGATACTTGTTTAAAAAGACTTATTTACAGGACTGCCGAACAAAACGGGAGATTAGCAATATCACAACTCCATTTTACTGCAATTAATGCCCATGTCAAAAGGTGATCTCCCCTGTTTTCTGTGACAGCAGCTTATAACCCGATTCTGACCCAATGCATGCTGTTAGCCTTACCGTCTCCGGCGTAGAAGGCCACAAAGAGATCCCCGTCTGGAAGCAGAATGCCGCGCGGGTGGCCGAAGCGCCAGGCCATCATATCTTGCCAGAACTCTTCAAAGGCGCGTTCGCCTTTGAACCCCGGCTCGGTGCCCAACCGGCTGTCGTAGAAAACCAATTCCGTACTGCGGTCCCACGATTTGCCAAAATCCGCGCTCAGTACCGCCCGTAAGGAAGGCGGGTCTTTGCGGTGTACGTATACGGCGACGAGACGGTCATCTCCGATAGCTATCGGTTCGCAATGTTGGCCTGGAAGTCCCGTCGGTGTGGGTATCGACCAGGAGGTGCCATCGGCACTGCCCCAGGCGATATGGATATCGGTATCTTGACCGGCAATCCGGTCATGGGTCCAGAACATCGCTGCCAATTGTCCACTGCGCGGGTGGGTAGTGATCCGCTGATCCCAGTATAAATAGCGGCCGGATCGATCTTGGGCTACTGTCGCCAACCCGGTCCAGCTTTGCCCTTCATCCTGGGAAAGGCGCAGATTGGCGCCATGGTCGCCGGGACTGGGATCATCATACTCTTTCCAGCTTTCGTATGGCAGCGCCAATATCCCGTCGGGCAGACGCCAGACGGGGCCGGTGAGGGCATTGCCGGTGTGGGGCGCTAAATCTAATATCCGGAAATCTGCCCAATGACGGCCGCCATCAGCGGATTCAGATAGGAGCACCTGGGTAGGCAAGATGCCGGCAGTAGCCGGATTGACGAAAGACAGCGAAGGATCTGACCGGTCAACCCATAAAAAGGTGCCCAACATCCGGCCCGGCGCCAGCTCGGTGAAATAGCCACTGTAGAAATTGCCGGTCACCGCGTCTATCGTGCTATTCAAACCGGCTTGTAAGGTTTGCCAGGTATGGCCTTCATCCGGGCTACGCATTACCCGTAGGCGCCCGTCGGGGGTATCCCTGCCTGTGCCAATGCGAAACCCTACCAGCAGACTGCCGTCTGACAGCCGGGCCAGGGAAGTAAAAGCACAGGAGCGGGCGTCTATGGGGGCCTGGGTGGCGTCAAAAATAATTCCGCGGTCGAGTATCTTCAAATGAGGTGCCTCCTAGACAGATTGGTAAATGCTTTAGAAATGCGGCGGATAATTGGGGACAATTTGCGGGCTTCCAGGAGTTTCCTATGGTCCGGTAAAGCTGCGTGCTGCCTGGAGCTTGCAGGCCATGAGCTTGCCAGGTTAGTGGAATTGGAGATTAATATAGGGAGCTATTGTATATATCCAGGCTGCTTTGTCAAGCACGTTGCTGGGAGCGCGAGCGTCTCGCTCGCCCACGGATGCGGGCAAAATGCCCGCGCTCCCACAGTTGGCGTAGAAGGTTTAAATACTTTCCGGATTGAGACGTATCTGATCAAACAATTTCAGTGTGGAAGCCTCAGGAGGAGCGTTAAATTCGTGCTGCAATATGGTTTCGCACAGGCGATATTGGTGTAACGCCTGCGATCTGGCCCCCAACCGGACGTAACAGCGCATCACTATGCGGTGGGCATCTTCTCTGCAGGGGTCATGATGGAGTAATTGTTGGGCGTGGCTTAAACAGGTTGAGAAATCTGCCACCTCATAATAGAAGTCCGCTACCTTTGCCAGGAGCAATAGGTAACGGGCGCGGAGGCGTTCGCGTTCGAGCACGAAAACCAGGTCGGTATCGGTCCAAAGATCGCCCCGGTATAATTTGATGGCCCGGCAATAGCTCTTGATGGCTTCACCACGGTGCCCCTTGCGAGCCTGCTGGTCCCCGAGATCAATCCACCTTTCAAAGGCAGCAATATCCACATCTGTTCCGGCTGCCACGTTGAGAGTATAATGCCCGTCAATATGTAATACCGGTGAGGCAGCGGGGCTCTCACAACTGATAAACTTTCGCAGGCTGTAGATCAAACTGTTCAGGGATTGGCCGGCAAATTCCGTATCCGTGTCCGGCCATAAACTTTCCAACAACTTAGCCCGGGAAACACCCTGGCTATAATAGACACCTAGATATCGTAACAACTGCTGGGTTTTACTTCCTTCCCGCACAGCAAGCGGTTTTCCCCGCTGCAACAAGAGGAAATCCCCCAGTAAACAGATCAGCATGAGGGGAGTGGATTCTGTGGGAGTTCCGTTATAGGCGTTTACCTCGAAATGTACCAGGTTGGTCGATCTCGTAGCCAGCATCTTATTCTCCTGAGGAAGCATCTCTTCATCCTGTAGCCTATGGTATCAAATATTGGATAATACCGCTATTCTTATGAACGAAGAAAAGTTAGGGTTTAGCAAAATGCCATAAAACCTTGCCGGTGAATAAAAACATGGGAAGTTGAGGGATGAGGAAATTGGTTCCCCGGTTGACTTTCTTGAGGCTCGCACCTACGATTCCGGCTTTCACTACGGTCTAATGATAGGAAGGAAGGCTTTATGAAGAAAATTGAGGCATCTGTTTCTCCCTTACCGGCGGCTTCGGTGTGGCATGGCCCGGCCTATGACGCTAACCATCCCTATATCTGGAAATTCGGCGCCAGTGTGGTGGATCTCCTGGCGCCCCAGCCTGGCGAGCGCATCCTCGACCTGGGCTGTGGCACCGGTCACCTCACCCAGCAGATTGCCCAATCCGGCGCCGAGGTGGTTGGTCTGGATGCCGCGCCGGGCATGATCGAGCAGGCCCGAAAGAACTATCCCGATTTGCAATTCGTCCTGGGTGATGGGGCCGACTTCCAATTCCCGCAATCTTTTGATGCTGTTTTTTCGAATGCAGCGCTGCATTGGATTAAAAAATCGGCGCAGGTGGTGGCCTGTGTCGCCGCAGCTTTAGAGCCCGGGGGCCGCTTTGTGGCCGAATTCGGCGGCAAGGGCAATATCACATCTGTCGTTTCCGCCATCTCCACGGCTATGGAGCAGATGGGCTATCCAGTGGCCGCCGCCGTAAATCCCTGGTATTTCCCATCACTTGGCGAGTATGCCGCTTTAGTAGAAGGGCATGGCCTATCCGTCACCTTCGCTACCCTCTTTGACCGCCCCACCCCTGTGGAGGATGGCGCAGCGGGTATGCAACACTGGCTGGAAATGTTCGGCCAAAGCTTTCTGGCTGCCATGCCGCCTGACCGGCGCATGGATTGTATTCATCTCGTGGAAGAACTCCTCAGGCCGGTTTTGTTCCAGGACGACACCTGGATAGTAGATTACCGCAGGTTGCGAATTGTTGCAATCAAGTGATTGTCGCTACCAAATGATTTGCAATAGTCAAGATATCTGCCGGATAATTTTAAGTTTTACCTACTTGATTCTGAACAAATGTTCTGTTATACTGGAGGGTAGTATCCAATTTAGATTATCCAGGAGAGAGTATCTATGAACCCAAGCCAATTGGTTCTCGTCGGTACGCGCAAAGGTGCTTTTATTCTCCGTAGCGACACATCCCGCCAATCCTGGGAAATTCAGGGGCCGTTTTTTGACGGCTGGTCCGTATATCATATGGCTTGCGATCCGCGAGATGGCGCTTTGTACGCTGCTGCCAACAGTGATATCTACGGTTCCATGATCCACAAGAGCTTAGATGGGGGCCGCACCTGGGAAGCCCTGCCGGCCGCGCCCAAGTATGATGCCGTTTCGCATATCCCGTTTAAGCGCATCTGGCATATCGAGCCCGGCCACCCGCAGACCCCCGACACCGTGATGGCCGGCGTGGAAGATGCCGGCCTTTTCCGCAGCGCCCAGCACGGCGTGGTATGGCATGAGGTGGAGAGCCTGTCAACCCATGAAACGCGGGGCAAATGGATGCCCGGTGGCGGCGGCCTGTGTCTGCATACTATTGTGTTGGATCCTCGCACACCGGAGCGATTTTATGTCGCCATCTCTGCCGCTGGCACCTTCCGCACCGAAGATGGCGGGGCGAGCTGGCAACCGGCGAACCAGGGGGTGCGGGCGGATTTTCTCCCCGATAAATATCCGGCCGTTGGCCAATGTGTGCATAAGATGGTGCTCCATCCCAAGAATCCAGATGTGCTCTATCAGCAAAACCATTGCGGTGTTTTCCGCAGCCGTGATCGGGGCGAGCATTGGGATGATATTTCTGAAGGTTTGCCCTCTCGTTTTGGCTTTCCCATGGCGGTCCATTCTCAGGACTCTACCACTATCTACACCGTGCCCCTGGTAGCCGATACGAACCGGTACGTCCCCGGTGGGGCTATGGCTGTTTGGCGCAGCTCTGACGGCGGTAACCGTTGGGAGCGCCTCTCCAAAGGTCTACCGCAGCAGAATGCCTATCTGACCATCCTGCGCGAGGGTATGGCTACTGACCGGCTCAACCCCTGTGGTGTTTATGTCGGCACGCTGAACGGCCAGGTTTTTGGCAGCAACGATGATGGCGAGAGCTGGCAGATGTTGGCCGGATTCTTACCACCTATAAACTCCATCTCTTGTGGGAGTGAGATGGTTGTAGGGGGCAGCCCGGCATGATACACCGCCCGGTGAGCGGGCCTGGGGGATGGATCTTCAGCCGGATTGATGCGGCGCTGCCCGGTAGGCCGGTCATTGGACCGGCGGCCAAACAATGATGATTACCGTTTCCCATAGGAGCAAATACGTGTGTCAATCAAGGTGAGACTTCCGGCCCAATTGCGCGCCATGTATAAAACGGATACGGTGGTGATGGTTGAAGCCACCACCGTAGCAGAATTATTAGCTCAACTGGACCGGACTACCCCCGGTTTATTCGACCGGTTGTGCCAGGCGAATGGCACCCCGCGGCGCCATATCAATATCTTCGTGGGAGATGAGGAAATCCGTCATCTATCCGGCGTGGAAACCCCGCTGCTGCCGGATATGGATGTCTGGATCATTCCATCGATTGCCGGGGGGACGGGATAAGACAGAATACGCCCGGCGGCACTAATTTCCATGCCTCTAAAATGGGCATCACCGTGGATAGGGAATTTATGTTTCCGAACTAGCCGGTAGTGAAGAGGGGCTCCAAACGTGCATCAGCCACAAGGCGGCGACTAATACCCCGGTGCCTATTATTTGGACCGTCCGGAAGCCGCCGGGCCAGATCACACTATCGCCCCGGTATGCCTCCAGAAAAATCCGGGCGGCAGCGGAAAGGGCTATCAGCAGCGAGAAATTGACGCCGTTACCCGGCTGCCCCAGGGGACGTCGCCGGATGATCAGAAAAATGGCCAGGGCCAGCACGGTTTCGTATATCTGGGATGGGTGCCGCTGGGCATCCCACAGGTAGATCGACCAGGGAAGGACCGCCGGAGCGCCGTAGGCGTCGCCACTGAGGAAGTGATTGGCGCCCAGGGTCACCAAAAAAAGCGCCACACCCGGCGCCAGGGCATCCAGTGTGGGCCGTAGCGGCATTCTCTGGCGCCATCCATAAATCGCGGCTACCATTAACCCGGTCACCAATCCGGCCGCAGGCAACAGAGTTTGAGGTGTAAGGGCCAGCAGGCTCAACGGGTCAGACAGGTAGAAACTCGCATAATTTGCCGCGTAGAACAAACGGGCGCCGGCAATCCCGGCCAGCAGGCCAGCAAGTACCCCGGTATACAGGGCGTTACCGTCGAGTTGCAGTCGATTCGCCTCTTTTTCGACCAGATATAAACCTATCCAGATACCTGCCAGCAAGGCCAGGACTGGCATCTGCAGTAGCAGTGGCCCGATTTGCATAAACGGCAGCACTAAGGCGCCTCATTTAAGAGCGTTTCCAATTTCGACTGGATGAGAGTCTCGCTCATAGGGCCGCCGAAAACCACTTCTCGGATGACTCCGCGCCGGTCGATAAAGAAGGTGGATGGCAAGGCGCGCAGTAGATATCGGTTGCCCACCTCGCCCGTCCGGTCCAATAGGACCGGGAATGTTATCCCCATACTCCTGGCAAACGCGGCTGCAGTCTGTTCTTTATCCTGGTTTGTGGCGTTCACTGCCAGTATCTCCAGGCCGCGGGATTTATTCGACCGGTAGATCTTCTCCAGCGCCGGCATCTCGGCGCGGCAAGGCGCGCACCAGGAAGCCCATAGATTAACGATGACGACCTGGCCGCGCAGACGCGACAGGGTGATCGGCTGCAGCGTTGCAGATCTGTCGTCACTCAGCAGATCCAGGGTGAAGTCCGGTGCGGCGAAGCCTTCGCGGGGTGTGGCGGGAAGAGACGTTGCGCTGGCCGCCAGGGTAGGCACGCGGGATATCCAAGTCCAGCCCCCTGCGAATACCACCACCAGGATTATAAAAAAGGTCCACCTGGTCATCTCCACGCCTTCCCGGTAGGAAATTCGTAATCTACCAGAGATTGGGAATACATAGTGCTACTGTACCCCGGCAACAGGGGCGGCATATAGCGCCCGTTTCGGATGACAACAGGATCAAGGAAGTTCTCATGCAAGTGATCCACATATTCCAAGATGCGGTTCTCCAGGGAAGCGCCTACACAAATATAATCGAAAATCGAGATATGTTGGGCAACCTCGCAGAGCCCGACCCCACCTGCATGGGGGCAGACCGGGACGCCAAACTTAGCTGCCATGATCAGCACTGCCAGGACCTCGTTGACACCTCCCAGCCGGCAGCAATCCAATTGGCAGAATTTGAGCGCCTCGGCCTGGAAAAGTTGTTTGAAGATGATGCGGTTCTGTACGTGCTCGCCGGTGGCCACACCAATGGGCGCCAATGCTGCGGCGATGGCGGCATGTCCCAGGATATCGTCGGGGCTGGTGGGCTCTTCGATCCACCAGGGGTTAAAGCGCGCCAGGCGTTGCATGTTGGCTATCGCCTCCGGCACCTCCCAAACCTGGTTGGCATCCATCATCAGATAGCGCTGCGGACCGATCTCTTCGCGGATCAGTTGCGCCCGGCGCAGGTCATCTTCGATATTGGCTCCCACCTTCATTTTAAAATGGGACCATCCCTGGCTAATCGCCTCACGGCACAAATGGCGCAACTTATCATCCGAATATCCCAGCCACCCGGCAGAGGTCGTATAGGCGGGAAATCCGTCTTGTTTCATCTCAGTTTCCCGCTCCGCCTTGGTCGCGACGTTGCGGCGCAGGATTTCTTGGGCTTCTTCCGGGGATAACACATCATGGAGATAGCGGAAGTCGATACATGAGACAAGCTGCTGCGGGGTCATATCCGCCAGCAGCTTCCAGAGGGGCTTCTGCTCAACCTTGGCATACAGATCCCAAACGGCATTGACCACGGCGGCTGTGGCCAGATGTATGGCGCCCTTCTCTGGTCCAATCCAGCGCAACTGGCTGTCGCCGGTAATCATCCGCCAAAAAGCGCCCATGTTGGCAGTAAATTCATCCAGGCGTCTCCCCAGCACCAGCGGCTTCAAGGCATTGATGGCGGCAACGCAGATCTCGTTACCGCGCCCGATTGTAAATGTCAGCCCATGTCCCTCGTATCCTGCCGGGCTATCCGTTTTGAGGATCACATAGGCGGCTGAATAGTTCGGATCGGGGTTCATGGCATCTGAACCAGCCAGATTGCGCGATGTGGGAAAGCGGATGTCCTTGGCCACAAAGTCGGTAATCATAAGGGACATGCTATTCTCCTTCTCTCAGTGGCTGTCAGAATTTGGTGTGCCGTCTCCCACCATTCTACCATGATTGCATTTTTCTGCGAAGATGTCTCCGGTTCCTATTTACCGACCTCTCCACCAGGAATTGCGCGCCCGGGGGTCCATGAAGGTGCCGGTGTCTCTGATCGCTACCCCCACCTCGCTGTCGGCTGCCCGTCCAATGGGCTGCCCGCTTGCCAGCGCCGGCAGTTGATGGCGGCCCGCCGCATTTAGATTTTGGTAGAGCACCAACAATTGCGGGTCTACACAGATATGCTCCAGGTGGATGGTATACCCGTAGATCACATTATCCTCCCCCGTATATTTCAGGGTGATGCGGCTGGTGCTGGCGTAAAGGACCAGCGCCTGGAAACCGCTGCCAATAGTATACCCTGATGGCGGAAGCTGGATGATTTCTCCCGGCGTGGTGGCCAATCCGGCCAGTGTGACAGCGGGATAAGTCAGTAAGGAGCCCCGGCAGTTGCATCCCCAGTTCCAGTCGAATACCTGGTACAAAGTTTTGAACTCGGCAGTGCGATAGTCGGAGAATAGCCCAGGCAATTGTGGCGCATTGGGATCTCCTTCACCACCATAATCGACCAATCCCTTGTAACCAGCGGTCATTTCATACCCACGCAATGTCAGGTTCAGATCCGCGTGGGCCTCCGCCGGGCGATCCGTCGGGGGCGAGATGGGCGGCAAAGCCTTATAACTACCATTGGGGATCGGGGAGCAGATACCGGCTCTAGTGTTGGAAACCAGGGGCAGGTAAACTACCTTGCTTTGCAATACCCCATTCTGCCAGGGGAGTAGAGGAGGGGGATTTATACTTGTGGCTGTGGCGGGAGCTCCCGCCACAGCGATCGTTACTGCCAGGAACATCAACCCGGAAAGTATGCTTTTCACCAACCCTACCCTATTCTAGCGTCCCTGCCACCAATCTTTCCGTGAGCGGGGATCCATGAAGGCGCCACTATCGCGGATGGCGACGCCGATGCCTTCGGTACGGGCACGGCCGAAGGCCTGTCCGGCGCGCAAGGCCGGTAAGTAAGTACGCCCGTTGAGGTACAGGGACTGATAAAATTTCTGCAAATTGGGATCCACACAAATGCCGTCCAGGTGCAGGGTATAGCCGTGAATTACATCGTCCTCGCGGGTATATTTCAAGGTAATCCGGCTGGCGCTGGCGTGAAGTACCAAAACCTGGTAATCCCCGCCGATGAAATAACCGGAATCGGGCACAGATAGCTTTTCCCCAGGGGTAGTTGCCATCTCCACCAGGGTTACCTGGGGAGCAGCTATGAGAGAGCCACGGCAATTGCACTGCCAATCCCAATCGTAGACCTGGTATAACCTTTTGAAGGTGGGTGTACGGTGATCGGCGAAAAGTCCCCAGAGTTGTGGAGCACGTTTATCTTTCTCGCCGCCGATATCCACTAATCCCATCCACGAGGCTGTCGGTTCATAGCTGCGCAATCCCAGGTTAAAATCCGGGTGAACTTCGGGGGAACGTTCGGTAGGAGCGGAATTTATCTTCAAGGATCCATAGTCCGATCCTTCCAGGGGCGTGCAAGCTCCGGGCAGGACAGGCGCGGTAGAAACTTTGTCATTGGGCTGCAGCGGATCTGCATAGGCAGGGAGGGGACGGGCGGACCAGGCGCATATCAGTAGCAGAGTGGATAGGCCAACCAAAGGCGCCAGATACAGTCTATACCGCAACAAATTCACTTTCTTTGGGAAAAACAATCTCATTAGGTTCCTCTCTCATCATTGGAGCTATCATAATACTATCAACGCACATCAGACGGCAACAATACTTTTTCTCGGCTCAAAATCCCAATACTGGATCGCAATGTTTGCCAGTGCCCGTAGGATCACTTACAATGATAAAACGCATCAAGAATACTCGGCATTCCTCCTAAAACAGTAAGGTGAAGTTTATGGAAATTTCGTT
This sequence comes from Chloroflexota bacterium, assembly GCA_009692745.1. Taxonomy (GTDB): domain Bacteria; phylum Chloroflexota; class Anaerolineae; order Epilineales; family SHYO01; genus SHYO01. Next base: position 2,019 of record SHYO01000021.1, on the reverse strand, counting down.
AGAAGGCAAATGTGCCTTAGTAACCGGCGGAGCACGGGGTTTAGGGTTGGCAATCACGCAAGCTTTGGCAAGCTCGGGGGCGCGGGTCATCATGGCCAGCCGTAATATCCAAGATCTGAGGTTGGCGGTTGAGAATTTGACCGTCCAAGGATTACAGGTCGACTGGCTCCCCCTGGACTTGGAGGAGCCAGACCAGATTGCCCCTGCGGTAAATCAGGCGGCGGAACGCCTGGGGGGATTGGATATTCTGGTCAACAACGCTGGCACAACCCTCTATAAATCCTCTTCTGACATGACTGTGGCCGAGTGGAATCAGATCTTCAGCGTGAATGCGCGGGGACTTTTTATGACAACCTGTGCGGCTGCCCGGCATATGCGGCCTTCAGAGGATAATCAGCACGGGCACGGTGGCAGTATCATTAATATCGCCTCCACGGCCGGTGTGAAAGGTGCGCCGCGGATGGCAGTCTATGCTGCCAGTAAGGCTGCCGTGATCTCACTTACCAAAAGCCTGGCGTTGGAGTAGCTGCGCGATAATATTCGGCTGAATGTGATTGCCCCTACCTACTTTGAAACCGATATGACGGCAGCCGCGCGCAGCAATCCTCGCGGATTGGAAAACATGGTGCGCCATATCCCCCTGGGCCGCCTGGGGCGGCCGGAGGAAATCGGCCCCCTGGTAGTTTACCTGGCAAGCGACCAGGCTACCTTTATGACGGGCGAGGTTATCTATTTGTCAGGCGGATCGATGACCCTCTAGTAACGGGCCTATTTCCCCGACTTCCGTAGCAGGCTCGGACCAAAGACGGCCTGCATCGCTTCCGGGGCGTAGCATTGCACTATCTCCCGGCTGATGCCCCCGGCTTTACATATTGCTGCATAAAGCTCGCCACTACGGCGTAGTGTCCGTGCGCCCGTCTCCAAATCCAGGGCGATCAAGCCAAACCGTAAGCCCCAGCCTTCGGCCCACTCGAAATTGTCTACCAGCGTCCAGTGATAATAGCCACGCACATCGGCTCCATCTTGAATGGCGCGCCAGATCGCTGCCAGGTGGGTAAGTAAAAAGCGAGAGCGGTGTTCATCGGAACTATCAGGGCGCCCGTTTTCGGTGATGAAGATCGGTTTACCCAGCCTGGCAAAATCTTTGATAAACCGGTACAATCCGTGGGGGTAGATCTCGCCCCATTGCTCCGGCCCTAGCTCTGTATCTGAATACAGGTGGGAACGCGAGAACATTCTGGCCGGTTGGGTCGGGTCGAAGGAAACAAACTCGCGGGCGTAATAGTTCAAGCCGATAAAATCCATGGCTTGCTGGGATCCGGGGATATATCCAACGCCCACCGGGAAGCGCAGCTTGCCATCTAGCATGGAATCGAAGACCGCCCGGTTAAAGAGGTGTTGTATCAGCCGCGTTATAGATCGGTCGAATGGGCTGGTAGGATTCACCGGGTCGAAGGCGCGTACATGGTGCGCAATCCCTACCATCGTCTCCGACTGCAATTGGTGAATAGCGTTATATGCCGCGCGGTAGGCCCGAATCATATGATTCAATACATGGTACATGCGCACAAGATTCTGCTTCCCTGGCGGCCATATCCCAAGGGTATAACCATAGTAGGCGTAAACATTCGGCTCATTTATGACACACCATAGATTGCACAGGTCTCCCAGGTGCTCTACCACGTGCCTGATATATCTGACAAAGGTGCGAATAACATCGCGGTGCTCCCAGCCACCCTGGTATTCCAGCCAGATGGGATTGCTAAAGTGGTGCAGGGTGATCATGGGAGTCATCCCCATGCTGCGCATATTACCCAGCAGCTCGCGGTAGCGGTTTAAGGCCGCATCATCCCATTCTCCCGGTCGCGGCTCGATGCGGCTCCATTCCACCGAGAGGCGGTGGGTATTCTGGCCTAGCTCCGCCGCCCAGCGCAGGTCTTTCTCACCCGCCTGCCACCAGTTGGAGGCGCCCAAGGAGGCGGAGCCATCCCGGATCTTTCCCGGTAGTTGTTCCCAGGC
>SHYO01000020.1 GCA_009692745.1 Chloroflexota bacterium | reverse complement strand
GGTGACAACCTCTGCTTCACCTGCCTGATAGGCGCTATGCACTTCGTCGCGGCTGGGTATATGCACTGGTTTCATGCCCCTATTTTGCCTGACTTTTATGATTTTGACAATTTTACCATTCAACCTACTTTATACCTGAGCAGTTACATAATTTCTACCAAGAGGTGCGTGCTATTATGAGTAAAGAACTGACTCATATTCCCTTTGATGAGTTCGCCGCCCATCTATCTGATCTCTTTGACCGGGTGGTGTATGAGGAACAGGCCGTGATTGTGGAGCGGGAAGATGGCACGTGCGCTATTTTTATGCCTTTGCATTCCCGCAAAATGCGCCGGCGCCAGAAAACAGAAGCGGATTATGCTGCCTTCCGCTCATCAGTGGGTGCCTGGAAGGAGTTGGTCGATGTCGAGAAACTCAAAGAAGATATTTACGCCAGCCGGAATATTTCCTCGCGACCACCTGTTGAGCTATGAGCTATCTGGTCGACAGCGACATCGTAGCTGACTGGCTTAATGGGAGAGGCGAGATCATCCAACTCCTCACCTCGTTGGAACAGCAAAATCTGGCCATCAGCCTGATCACCTACGGGGAAATCTACGAAGGTATTTACTATGGGAGAAGACCTGAGGCAGCCAAGAGGGCCTTTCTTCAATTTTTGCGCGGCGTAAATACTCTTCCTTTAATCGGCGAATTATGCAACGCTTCGCCCATATCCGCGGTGATCTGCGCCGCAGAGGCCAGCTTATCGGTGATCCTGATATCCTGATTGCAGCCACTGCTTTGCACCACGATCTTACGCTCGTGACCCGGAACAGTAAGGATTTTCAGCGTATCCCTGACCTCAAAATCTATCCGCTCACTTGAAGGTCCAGCGCATACGTCACCGCCTGCTCTACCGTCATGGCCAGTCCCTCTGCCCATGCCGCCTCAAAGGCGGCGTCGCCCAGGTGGGCGCGGGCAGCGGCCAGGTCCTGCTCATAGGTAATACTGGGGAAGTATGCTTGAAGTCCCCTGGCGGTCTCGAATGAAATCTCAGCCGCGCCAAGCAGCCGGGCGGCCCTGGCAACTTTTCCCTGTGCCACCCCTATCCCTGCCATTACCCTGAGACCGTGAACCATTTCTGGCTTGTCGCCTATTTCCCGGGCCAATCCCAGGCTCTCAGCCAGGAGCGCCTCTGCCCGGTGGTAGTCCCCCTGCGCCCGCGCCACTTCCCCCAACCAGGTCAGAGAAATGCAAATATTCCATTTTCTACCCAATTCCCGGTTCAGCGCCAGGCCCTCTTCGATGAATCCTGCCGCCTGGCCATAGTCGCCCTGCCGTAGTGTGACTTGTCCCATCAATGAGAGCGAAGTAGCGATGTTGATCCTATTGCCCATCTCTCTTTCTATGGCCAACCTTTCCATGAAATGGGCGCGAGCTGATGGGTAGTTTCCCTGGAGCACGTCTAAAAACCCCAGGCGGCTGATGGGTATGGCAGAGTCCTTTTTATCCCCTATTTCGCGAAAGAGGGCCAGGCTCTCCTCGGCCAGGGAGCGTAAACCTGCGTAGTCGTCTGACCCGCTAAAACTTAATCCATCCACCTGATCACTGAGTGACCAGGCCAGGCCCCACTTATCCCCTGTCTCCCGAAAGAGCGCCTGGCTCTCCGCCCACCGGGCGCGCGCCGCCGCCAGGTCGCCATTAGCCAATGCCACGTGTCCTAAAGGGCGCAGCGCCCAGGCTACCAACCCCTTATCTCCTACCTCCCGCCCTATAGCTATGCTCTCCTCAAGGCGTGCCACATAGATGTCATCGTGTAAATCAGTCAGCATCGCAGTGCCTAAAAGCGCTTTCGCCCGCGCCGCCGTGCGGCCCGATGCGGTGGTATGGGCCAGCACGGCCTCACACCAGTTTCGTCCCTCTTTCCCATAACCGTGGATATTCCAGAACCACCACAGAGCCCCGGCTAAGCGCAGTCCCAGCTCTGCCGTCTGGGTACCTGGCGCACCCTGCAGCGACCACTGCAGCGCCGCCCGCAGGTTGTCGTGCTCAGTCTCAAAGCGCTGCAGCCAGGCCATCTGCTCCTGGCCGCGCAGCTTCAGATCTCCCTCCTCTGCCAGCTTCAGGAAATACTCCAGGTGCCGGTTTCGCACCTGCTCTCCTTCGCCGGATTCCAGCAACTTGTCCTGGGCGTACTGGCGGATGGTCTCCAGCAACCGGTAGCGCGCCACGCCATGCTGCGTCTCTACCGCGACCAGGGACTTATTTGCCAGTTGCGCCAGCAAGTCCAGCACATCGTAGGCTGCCAGGCCATCTCCGGCGCAACCTGCCTCGGCGGCCTCCAACGTCCAGCCACCGGCGAAGATTGATAAGCGACGCAACAAAGTCTGTTCAGATGTCTCCAACATGTTGAAGCTCCAGTCTATGAGAGATTGTAACGTCCGTTGCCGGGGCAAGGCGGTGCGGCTGCCGCCGGTCAACAGCCGGAAACGGTCGTCTAGCCTTGCCACGATTTGGTCAACCGGCATAGTCTTGACCCGCGCCGCAGCCAGCTCGATGGCCAGCGGGATGCCGTCCAGCCGCCGGCAGATTTCAGCTACCAGCGGGGCCTGCTGTGGGGTAAGGGTGAAGTCGGGCTGCGCCAGCGTGGCGCGGTCGAGAAATAGGCGCACCGCCTCAGACTCCAGCAGGGCTGCCACCGCCGGCAGTGGGTGGGCATCCGGCACCGAGAGCGAGGGCACAGCGAACGGTATTTCTCCGGCTACTCCCAGGATCTCCCGGCTGGTAGCCAGGATGCATACCTGGGGACAGCTATGCAAGATCGTTCCGGCCGTGCGAGCACTGGCTTCGACCAGGTGCTCGCAATTGTCGAGGATCAGCAATAGGCGTTTGGGCCGCAGGAAATCTGTGAGCACCCTTTCCAGCGGAGAGCCGGGACCTTCATACACCCCCAGGACGGCAGCAATCGCCTGGGGTACGAGGGTCGGGTCAGACAGGGACGCCAGCTCTACCAGCCAAGTTCCCTGGGGGAAGGTGTCCAGCAGCCTGGCAGCCACCTGAAACGCCAGCCGGGTTTTGCCCGTGCCCCCCACGCCGGTGAGCGTCACCAGGCGCGAGCGGGCCAGGAGCTGCTGCACCTCGGCGATTTGTTGCTCGCGGCCAATAAAGCTGGTCAGCAGGGCGGGCAGGTTCTGCGGCGGGGATTTGGCGGGGGCATCAGCGGTAGGCGATCCGTGAGATACCGGCACGCCTGGCTGCAGGCACTTCTGGTAGACTGCCTGGGTAGCCGGGCTGGGCTCCACCCCCAGTTCGCGCTGCAGCACGGTGACGCAGGCGTGGTAGGTGCGCAGCGCCCCGGCGCGGTCCCCGCTCAGGCTGTACAACCGCATCAGCCGCTGGTAGGTAACCTCGTCCAGCAGATCGTGGCGCAGCAGCCGTTGGGCATAGGTGATGGCGGTGCGGTACTCCCCCTGCTCATCCAGCAGATCGGCCAGCCAGGCGCCCACTTCGATAAACATCCGGTGCAGGCGCTCCCGCTCCGGTGTGATCCAGTCGTCATAACAGTCCGGCAGCAGCACCTCTCCCTGGGGCGCCCCCATGATGTCATAGAGGTCTACCGCCCGCTCCAGCGAGCGGCGCAGCGGTGCCAGATCCCCTGCCGGAGCCTCCAGCCGGGCCTGGCCCACCGCCTGCTCAAACTCGGCCACATCCAGGGTGAAGCCGGTCTCCGGGCGCCCGTCCGCGGGTCGCCACTGCACCGTCTGGCCATCGATGGCCAGGAAATATTCCGGGTCGGGCAATACCTGGCGCAGCAGATACAACGATTGGCGCAGGTTGCTGTGGGCCTGGGCCTCGGTGGCATCGGGCCAGAAGAGAAAGGCCAGGTGGCGGCGCGATTGCGGCGTGGCGCGATGCAGCAGCAAGTAAGCCAGCAGGGATTGCAGGCGGGTGGTGTTTACCCCTGTCACCGGCGTGTCGCCGTAGCGCAGGTGGAATTCTCCCAAAAGCTGGATATGTAGGATGGGCATGGCACCTTCCTGGTTATCACTCTGGCCGGGACTGCGACAGGTGCAGGTTTGCGATGGAAGAGAAGGTAGGATGATGGTTGTGGCAAAAGTGTACCCGAGCGCAAAGGTATTGTCAACCGAATCGGACCGGCAGCCCCGGCTATGGCAGCACCGGGAGCAAGAGATCACAGGCCGGTCAGTGCGAGTTCACTGGCTGGGATGCGGTGCTCGTATGCTTTGGCCGAGATAGACGCATGTTCCGGGATAAAGCATGCCAGGAAAACCCCAGCATCTGTTTGAGCGCTGCCCCCAGGAACTCCGGCAGGGATAGGGAGGACTTGGGCGCGTCGGACCCCGGTTGGAACATCCAGGCATTCTGGGCCTGCTGCGCTTTTTGCCGGTTCTCAAAGTGATCCAGCGTATTGCGATAGTTTTCGTAAGATGCATTAGTAAACATTCTGGCCTTCCCCCTTATTATCCTAAACCTCTGTGATTTGTCGTCATGTATTGTGCCCAGTATAGAACAGGTGGCGTTACGCAGACGTCACCGCAGGCGTTATCGGGAAGGCCAGTTTTATTGACGGTACCAGGGCAATGAGGATCTCAAGCTTTGCGGATCGGAAAACAGATGAGGAGGAGGGTGGCTCCGGCGATCCCCACCAGGCCGGCGGTGATCAGAGCCGGCTGGATGCCAAAATGTTGTTGGATCTGGACGCCGATCAGGGGGCAAAAAAACCCTATCACGCTGCTGGCGCTGGTATAGAAGCCCATAAAGCTAGCGCGGCGCGACTCAGGCGCGGTCTCTAACATGCCCACGTAGATACCCAGCGTCCAGCCGGCCCAGAAGAAGCCGTGCCAGGCAGCGATGGGCAGCAGTTGGGGCAGGGCGGAAGTGAGGGCCATACCCAGCGGTACCATACTCCAACCGGCGGTGGTGGTGCCGTAGATCAGGTTAGGCCCCCAGCGTTGCACCGCCTTGGCCCACAGCAGGAAGGCGGCTACCTGGGTCGCTTGCTGGATGGTGGCGAGCAAGCCGATCCAGGCTTCGTTGGCCCCCAACACCTTGACCTGGTAGAGTGGAAAAAGGGGGATAGTCATATAGTAACTGGCATTGAACAGACAGGCGCCCACGCAAAAAAGGAAGAAGGGGCGATACTGGCTTATCAGTTGGCGGGGACGGAAACCTTCAGCGCCGCTGGGAGCCCCGCCCGGCTCGACAGCAGGCGCCAGGCGCGCCGGTCGGTCGGTGTAGTCAAGGCGCTGGATAAAAGCCACGGCCACCGCTCCGGCAGAAAAAGCAATTAGCAGGATGACCTGGTAGTTGCCGGGAAAGGGGAGCAGGGTAAGCAGCCAGCCCGCTATCAGAGTGCTGATCGCGGCGCTCAAGCTGCTGAAGGCGCGGCGTACCCCGATGATCCAGGAGCGGCGCTGCCGCACCTCCAGATCGCCGATGATGGCGATGATCGCGACGTTGTAGAGCGCCGCCGGAAAGATCGCCAGGCCGCTGATGACGATCATTGCCGGGATGCGCAGCTCTTGGGGGAGCCACGGCAGCGCCGCGATCAGCAGATAACTGGCGCGCCAGAAGAATTGGCCTAAAGCCAGGGCGGCACGCGGATGGGCAGAGCGCTCGAAGATGCGCCCGGCCGGCAGGCTAAAGATGCCGTAGATCACATACGGGATGGCGCCCAACAGCGCCAGCTCGGTGGGGGAAGCGCCCCAGCGTAACGCCAGGATGGGTATAAATGCATTGGCCAACCCCATAGAGATGCCGGAGGAGGCGCTCTCCCTCAGGAACTGTTTTTCGTTGTGCGGGAAGGTCAGACGGCGCAAATTTAATATGGAAGTCAGAAATGACAAATCACTGCCCTTTAAACTTTGCGGATTGGGAAACTAACGAGGAGCACGATGGCGCCGGTGATAGACATCAGGCTGATGCTGCCTAGCGCCACCTGGAAGCCAAAGTGTTGCTGGAGTTGCACGCCGACCAGCGGGCCCACGAAACCCAACATGCTGCTGACGCTGGTATAGAAGCCCGTAAAGCTGGCGCGGCGCGACGCGGGCGCAGTTTCCAACATGCCCACGTAAGTAGCCAGCGCCCAACCGGACCAGAAGAGGCCGTGCCAGGCGGCGATAGGGATAAGTTGGGGCAGGGCGGAGGTGAAGGCCATCGCCAGGGGTACCAGGCTCCAACCGGCGGTGGTGCCGCCGAAGATCACGTTGACGCCCCAACGCTGGGTTAACTTGGCCCACAGCAGGACAGCAGCTACCATAACGGCCTGTTGGATCGTGGCGAGCAGGCCGATCCAGGCCTCGTTGGCTCCCAAGACTTTTACCTGGTACAGCGGAAACAGGGGAATGGTCATGTAGTAACCGGCATTGAACAGGCAGGCGCCCAGGCAAAAAAGGAAGAAGGGGCGATGCTGGCTTAGCAATTGCCGCGGGCGGAAAACACCCGCGCCGCTGGGAGCCCCGCCCCGCTCACCGGCAGGCGCCAGGTGCGCCGGGCGCGCGGAGTAGTCGAGACGCTGGATAAAAGCCACGGCCACCACCCCGGCCGAAAAAGCAATCAGCAAGATAGTCTGATAGTTGCCGGGAAAGGGGAGTATGGTAAGTAGCCAGCCGGCTAGTAGGGTACTACTGGCAGCGCTCAGGCTGCTGAAGGAGCGGCGTATCCCAATAATCCAGGAGTGGCGCTGCCGCAGCTCCAGGTCACCGATAACGGCGATGATCGCGACGTTGTAGAGCGCCGCCGGAAAGATGGCCAGGCCACTAATCAGGATCATAGCCGGGATGCGCAGGCTGGGGGAGATCCAGGGCAACGCTGCGATCAGCAGATAACTGGCACGCCAGAAGAGTTGGCCTATGGCCAGGGAGGTGCGCGGATGGGCAGACCGCTCGAAGATGCGCCCAGCGGGAATGCTGAAAATGGTATAGATCACATACGGCATGGCGCCCAGCAGCGCCAATTCGTTCGGGGAGGCGCCCCAGCGCAAGGCCAGGATGGGCATAAAGGCGCTGGACAATCCCATCGCGATGCCGGTGGAGGCGCTCTCTCCCAGGAATTGTTTCTGGTTGTAGGGAATGACCAGACGGCGTAGATTTAATATGGAAGTCAGAAATGGCAAATCAGTGTCCTGTGTCTCAGGTTAGACACCTACGAGATATTGCTAGAGGTATGCACCGGATGAAAAATCAATTCCAATGGGCAAGGAATTCCACTTGATTCTCCATCTTATCCATAGATTTATCAGCAATGAGCCTCAGCAACCGGCGCAGTTGTTCGCCAACTCCATAACGTTGCTGTTGCATGAGAATGATGCCTATGTGGAACTTCCCTTGAGTGAGATAATCTGTGTGTAAACGGTAGAAGTCGCCTATGTTGAACGTGCATAAGACTCGCCTCTGCGATGTGGCGTATTCAAGATGTTCAGCATCCGTCCGCTTAATCATATTTGCCTCGAACGCCGTGACAATATCCACACTGCGGGCTCTAAGAGCTCGGACCAAGCCACTTTCCATCGAGTCTTCATCCATGTACAGACGAATGCTCATTTAGCCTCTCGACCAGCTTTATAGTGCTGCTTTTCGAGCATTGCGGCTTCTGATTCCTCATTTGCCAGATCAGCTTCAATCTCGTCCCGATTGGCATGGTAATAAGCTAAAGCTGCATAAACCTGCGCCAGAGTAAGATGTCCGGTTTGATCGACTATCTCCTCTGGACTCAGGCCGAGTTTATACCAGCCGGCTATCCGCTTCACTGTAACGCCCGTACCGGCAATCCGCGGACGCCCTCCCCGGATATCGGCAGAGCGGACGATTAAGGTGCCAATGTCAATGACTGTATGCATAGACTTTTCCTCAATCTCTCAGGTCAATTCCTTTTACCTGCATATCCATTTTTGAAGTATACCTCACGACTTAAATCAGTCAATACCTATATTTCCTTGAAAATGATTCCTATATGCCCCCAAAAACCCCGAATGTTGTTTAGGTAAACCTGAACCCATACACATCCGCATGCTGCACCTGGATTAGCAGCCGCACCGCTCGCCCTTGCAACGCTGCCAGGCCATCGACACCTGTAAACCTGACGGTGTGCTCGATGCTGTTGACATCCACCGGCTGGCAGTCCTCGAAGGTGAAACCGGGTAACATCTGCCCTTGGTAAAGGTGGGCTGCCGTGGAGGGTGTAGTGCCGTTGTATGTCATGACCGGCTCCGCGGCCGCGATGCCCACCCGCACTACCCCGCGGCTGGCGTCGACGTTCAACTGCAGGACGCTGCCGCCCACCGTCACCGGGTTGGTAATCAGAACTTCCGGTTGGGTGCGGGTGCTCAGGCTGACATACCGGTTATGCTTTTGCACATACAAACCAACCTGGTGCCGGGGCAGGCGTTGGTGGTAATAGGGAGTTTGGGCGGCATTGTTGCGGATGCCCAGGTGATCGCCGTCGATGACAGTCACATAGAACCAGTCCTCCTCTCCCATGCGCATAGGCGGTAGGCTGCCGATCACCAGGCGATCGTAGCTGTCTTCTTCAGTGCCGTGGGGAATCCAGGCTTCACGGCTGGCAGTGCGATCCCACGTGCGCCCTCCATCCCGGCTGATGGTGATGCGCATCTCGTTGCTGCCCTTGCGCACCCAGGGCCAGATTTGCGGGTGTTCCGGCGTGGATGCCAGGTTGGGACCGCCATCGGGATGGGAGCGGTCCGAGTGAAACCAACTCAGCAGGCCGAAGATCACACCTTCGGCGCAGAAGGGGGTCAGGCTCATGGATTCGTCGTAATGCCAGGGCAGGTGGGGGTCGGCGGCATCGGGATAGAGCACCGCTTCTGAAGTCCAATTGACCAGGTCCTGGGAAGCCATGCGGCCTACTTCCCGCGTTGGCAGCCAGTGCGGTATGACACCCTGCTCGATAGCGACCCACTCTCCATGCATGTCGTCCCAGAAATGCAGGAAATGGCGGCGCGGATCGAAATTGCCGCCGGAATACGTCAATTTTTCGCGCCAATTAGGATCGTTGAGAAAATCGGGGATTTCGGCGGCGAAGTAGCCGTGGGGCGCATGCGCCCAAGAAGAACCCACCCCCACCGGGCCGGCGGCGCCGGGCGTGCCGGGTGCTCCGGGGGCCAGGCGCAGGGCAAAACGCCGCTGCGGGTCCGTGACGTTGCCGAATTGCCCCAGGTCGGCGACCACCACGATAGGCACTCCCAGGTTATTTTCTCGGGTAAGCCCGGCGGCGGTGGGGAAAGGGGCATACTTCTGCCGGTCAATAGCCGCCGGCCCATCTAGCAGACCCAGGATGGGTTTGTGCCAGTGGATGCCATCCTCGCTGGTGGCATATGCTATGCTGCTTATAATATCATGGGCCCGATCGTGCCCCCCGGTCACTTTGGAGGGAGGCTGGGCGGCGCCCTTGTCCAGGTCCCACCACATGGCGCTGTAGAAGCCAAAGAACGACCCATTGGCGCGCTGCCCGACGTAATTCATGCCCACACCGGCAGATTCCCAGGGTTTATCTGGCGCCAGGACCACGCCCAGGGGGCGCGGATGGTGTACTATGCGGTCAAAACCGGTAGCGCGGGCGATACTATAGTTGTCCAGCAAGAGGTGCCAGTGGTTGGAATTCATCTGTCTACTCTCCAGGTGTATAATGTGTGCGGCGTGTGCCCATTATACCCCCGTTTGTTCCCCGATTCACCTTTTGGCTAAATCTCGGCATCATGCTATGATGGCCTTTCCTTTCAACCCTCCGCCTGAACGCTCCCTAGCGGGAGCAGATGGGAGCCCAACCCTATGGAAGAATTGAGCATTGACCAATTATCAGCGCAGATGCAGCGCGGCGCCGCCAGCGCTGTGGAGATTACCACGGCTTACCTGGAGCGTATCCGCCAGCTCGACAAACAGGGGCCGGCTGTCAACGCGGTGATTGAGCTGAACCCTGCTGCTCTGGAAATCGCTGCTGTTCTGGACGCCGAGCGCCGCGACCAGGGACCACGGGGAGCGCTGCATGGCATCCCCGTGCTGCTGAAGGATAACATCGATACGGGTGATCAGATGGCGACCACCGCCGGCTCCCTGGCATTGGCCGGCTCCCGCGCCGCCCAGGATGCCTTTATCGTGGCGCGGCTGCGGCAGGCCGGGGCGGTGATCCTGGGCAAGACCAATCTGAGCGAATGGGCCAATTTCCGCGGCAAACGCTCTACCAGCGGCTGGAGTAGCCTGGGCGGCCAGACGCGCAATCCCTACGCGCTGGATCGCACCCCCTGCGGCTCCAGCTCCGGGTCGGGCGTAGCGGTGGCAGCCAACTTCTGTGCCGTATCCGTGGGTACCGAGACCGACGGCTCGATCATCTGCCCCGCTGCCTTCAATGGCATAGTAGGGATTAAGCCCACCGTGGGCCTTGCCAGCCGTACCGGCCTGATCCCTATAGCCCCCAGCCAGGACACCGCCGGTCCCATGGCGCGCACTGTGCGTGATGCCGCCATCCTGCTAGGCGCCTTAACCGGCATCGATCCTGCCGACCGCGCCACCCAGGCCAGCGCCGGCAAGGTCTATACCGATTATACCCCCTTTCTCGACCCACATGGCCTGCGCGGGGCCAGGATTGGGGTGGCGCGCGCCTTCTTCGGCCACCATCCGGCCGTGGACCGGGTAATGGAATCTGCCATCGCCGAGATGCGCCGCCAGGGGGCGGAAATCATCGACCCGGCGGAGATTGTCACGGCGCGCCAGTTCAAAGAGTCAGAATTCGAGGTGCTGGTCTACGAGTTCAAGGCGTATCTGAATGTCTACCTGGCCGGGCGCGGCGCCGCTGCCCAGGTGCATTCTCTGCAGGAGTTGATCGACTTCAATGAGCGGCACCGGGAAAAAGTGATGCCCTTCTTCGGCCAGGAAATCTTTCTCACGGCCCAGGAGAAGGGATCTCTGCAGAGCGAGGCATATCGCCAGGCGCTGGAGCAGAACCTGCGCCTCGCCCGCACTGAAGGTATCGATGCCACCCTGAGCAAGGACCGGCTGGATGCCATCATTGCCCCCAGTGGTCCTCCCGCCTGGATGACCGACCTGATCCTGGGCGATCATAGCGGCGGCGGCAGCTCCGGCCCGGCGGCGGTGGCCGGCTACCCCAGCATCACCGTGCCCGCCGGATATATCTGCGGTCTGCCGGTGGGGCTCTCCTTCATCGGCGGCGCCTACCAGGAACCTATGCTCCTGAAGCTGGCCTTCGCCTTCGAGCAGGCTACCCAGGCCCGCCGCCCGCCCCAGTTGCTGCCCACGGCAGACTTGGCGATGTGACCTTCCGAATCGTGTATGCTCATGGGTATTTTGACACCCGACGAGGAATGCTCATGAACAGCACTGAAGCAGAAGTCCAGCAGACGCAGCATGCGTTTTTGGTGACCTGGGGCCACTTTGCCACCCAGATAGACCTGGTACAGGGTATCCAGTACCAGCCAAACCTATCCCGCTGCGGCTTTTGGGCACATGGATGATGAGATAACGAGGTTCGGGAATATCCTGTTGGCTTTTTCCTCTCTTTCCCCCTGGAAAAATTTCCAAAATCGAGTATAATGGAATAGTACAAGTGTTCGATTTTTTGAGAAACGTTGAGATACAGGAGCCACATACCTTATGCTGGCCGAACTGACTATTACCGATTTTGCCATTATTGACCACCTGCATTTACAACTTAGCCCCGGCTTTAATGTCCTGACTGGGGAAACCGGCGCCGGCAAATCCATCATCATCGATGCCGTCGGTCTGCTGCTGGGAGGGCGCGCCGATACCCATGCCGTCCGCGCGGGGGCCGATATGGCCCGTGTTGAAGGTGTCTTCCTGTTGGACGATAGCGCGTTGGGCCTCGTCCGCCCTATGATGGAGGAGCTGGGCCTGCTGGACCCCGCCGCCCCGGATGACGCCGGCACCATCATCATTAGCCGCGACATCCAGCGCGCCGGCCGGAATGTTTGCCGCATCAACGGCCGCGCCGTCCCGCTACGTACCCTGCAGCAGATGGGCGACTTCCTGATAGATATCCACGGCCAGGGCGATCACCTGGCCCTGATGCGCCCCAAGGATCACGTCGAATACCTGGACCGCTTTGCCGGACTGAGCCCCCTGCGCGGCCAGGTTGCCGAGTTGGTGCGCCAGGTGCGCCAGGTGCGGCGCGAGATGCAGAGCCTGCGCACGGCGGCCCGCGAGCGCGAGCGGCGCATCGATCTGCTCACCTACCAGGCGCAGGAGATTCAGGATGCCCTGCTACAGCCCGGCGAAGATGAGGCCTTGCAAGTGGAGCGCCAGCGCCTGAGCAACGCTGAAAAGCTCATTGAGCTGGCCCAAAACGCCTATGAGCGCATCTACGCCGGGCGGGATGATCTCCCTGCCGCTTTCGACCAGGTGAACGACGCCTTGCGCGACCTGAGCCAATTGCGCCTGCTGGACCCCACCACCGACCAGTTGCACCGCCTGGCCGAAGAAATCACCTTCCAATTCGAAGACCTGAGCCGTTCCCTGCGTACCTACCGCGACGCTATCGACCTGGACCCCGGCCGCCTGGAGGCCGTCGAAGAACGGCTCGACCTGATCTTCCGCCTGAAGCGTAAATACGGCGATACGATTGAAGCCATCCTGGCGTTTGGCGCCGAGGCTGCCCAGGAGTTGGATAAGTTGCAGCACAGCGAAGAGCGCCTGGAGGATCTCTCGCGGCAAGAGGCCCACCTGCTGGCAGATTTGGCTCTGGTTGCCGCCGCACTCTCCGCCGCCCGGGCTGCTGCCGCTACCACCCTGGGCCAGGCGATCGAGCAGCAGTTGGCCGACCTGGCCATGTCGGGCGCCCGCTTTACCGCCGACTTCCAATACCATCCCGACCCCGAGGGCGTCCTGCTGCCCGACTATGCCGAACCGGTGGCCTTTGACCATACCGGTGTTGACCGGGTTGAGTTCATGATCGCCCCTAACCAGGGCGAACCCTTCGCGCCCCTGGTCAAGATCGCCTCCGGTGGCGAAACCGCCCGCCTCATGCTCGCCATGAAGACGGTTCTGTCCCAGGCCGATCCCGTGCCTACCCTGATCTTCGACGAGGTCGATGCCGGCGTGGGGGGGCGGGTCGGCGAAATTGTAGGCCAGAAGCTCTGGGGCTTGGCCGGCAACCACCAGGTGCTGTGTGTCACCCACCTGCCGCAAATTGCCTCCTTCGGCGAGACCCACCTGCATGTGCGTAAGAGCCTGCACGATGGCCGCACCACTACGGTGGTGAAATCCATCCGCGACCAGGAGCGCATCGAGGAGTTGAGCAACATGCTGGGCTTCGCCAGTGACCTGACGCGCCAGAAGGCCGCCGAGATGCTGCAGCAGAGCAGCGCCTTGAAGACGCAAAAAACGGCGTAAACGTGTCGAGTGTGCTCAAGCTACACCTTTTAAGGTGTAGTGCCTTACATATAGTATCCTGCTCATGTTGGGAACATTACATCTTGAAAGATGTAGCTTGCTCGATTTTTGCCGGGTGCGGAGAACACCCTTCTATCAATCAAGTCGACTTTATAACCTGCCAACTTTCCAACTTTTAACAGTGGTTGATGATGCACATCTCTGACACCTTCCAACCCACGCTCTCCCCCTATTGGCAGCGCTTTGCCACCGGTCCGGTCGATCTGGTGATCAATGCCGCTGGCTTGCGCCTGGCGCTCAATCGGACCAGCGCCGGAGCCCTGGCCGATGTCGAAATCGGTGACTACCGGTTGGTGGCGCGTTCCCGTTTGCCCTGGCGCCCGCCCCTGGTCTGCACGGCCCGCCTGCGCGCCTCCCACCCGGCGGGGGAACTCTATGGCACAGCAGGATTCGGCTTCTGGAATGCCCCCGGCGATCCTGCGGCCGGTGTCGGCGCCCTGCCCAACGCCCTCTGGTTCTTCTCCGCTTCGCCGCGCTCCGCCCTGGCCTGGGACCCCCGGTCGCCCCCCTGGGGTTGGAAAGCCGGTGCTATCGCCAGTGGCGACCTGCCTGCGCCCATCCTGGCGCTGGGCAACCTGGTACTGAAGGTTCCCGGCCTGGCCAAGCTGGCGGTGCGCGCCGGCAGCCGCGCCATCGGCGCCCGCGAAATTGCCTTGCCGGCTGCGTCCCTGGCCGAATGGCATACCTATCGCCTGGAATGGCGGCGCGACTTGGCCCAATTCTGGGTCGATGACCAGCTTCTGCTGTCTACCTCCAGCCCGCCCGCCGGACCGCTCGGCTTTGTCGCCTGGATGGACAACCAGGTAGCCGTCCTGACCCACGACGGCCAGCTCTCCTTCGCCACCGAATCCATTCCTCATCCCCAATGGCTCGACCTCTCCTCCCTCCACATTCGGAATATATAGCCTTTTGAACCCATTTGGGATATAATAACTTCAGTGATTGCAATCTTGCTGGAAACTCAATTATGCTCACACCGGAAATCTGGGATGCCCTTATCAGCGCCGATCCTCATCGTATCCAGCGGGGCCTCGTCCTGCTCCATCCTGACGACCGCGCCCCAGCCGTCGCACGCCTGCTGGCCGTCATCGAGGATGGGGCTACCCACGCGCTGGACCTGCGCCACCGCGCCGCCACCGCCCTGAATTTTTTTGGCGAGCCGCGCATCGACGCCTGGAATCCTGCCATGCAGGTGGTCCCCGCCGGCACCTTTATCATGGGCTCGACCGCCGAGGATCTGGCCCGGCTGCGGGAAATCTTCCCGGCCGAGGAGCCTGATCCCGTCTGGCAGACCCTTGAAACCCCGGCCCACCAGGTCTACCTGGATGACTTCCTTATTGGGCGCTACCCTATCACCAACCAGGAATACGCTGCCTTCATCCAGGCCACCCGCCGCATCCCGCCACCCCACCTGGCCCCGCCCTCCGCGCCCGGCGCAGGAGAGGAGCCGGAGAACCCTGCCGAGCTCATGCCTTCCGCCGCTAAAGGCAAAGTGGGCCGCCTGAAAGCCCGCGGACCCGGCGGGGAAATCTCGCTCCCCCAGGCGCTGGGCAATCACCCCGTCTCCGGCCTTACCCACGGCGACGCCCAGGCTTACTGCGCCTGGATCGGCCGCTTAACCGGCCTCGACTATCGCCTGCCCTCCGAAGCCGAATGGGAAAAAGCTGCCCGCGGCACCGATCAGCGTCTCTTCCCCTGGGGTGACCGGTGGGACGCTAGGTGCTGCCACACTGCAGCCACCGGCGTAGCTGCCTCCCTCCCCGTTGGCCTCTTCCCGGCCGGCGCCAGCCCCTATGCCGCGCTGGACATGGCCGGCAACGTCGAAGAATGGACCGTTTCCCTCCTGGCGCCCTATCCTGGCTCTTACACAGGGGAGAAGGTGCCCTATCCGGGCAGCTATGTTACCCGCGGCGGTTCCTACCTGCTGCCCGGCGGCTATGCCCGTTGCGCCCGCCGCCATACGCTGCAGGCCCAACCCGCCGTCATCGGCTTCCGGCTGGCCCGCTCTCTACCCTACGCTGTGTAAGAGCACTTCCGGCAATATCAGATTTGTGGAGATTCAATATGAGTAAAGGACGTATGGAAGCTTTCAGTGACGGGGTGCTGGCCATCATAATCACCATCATGGTGTTGGAATTGGCCGCGCCGCATAGCGCCGATTTGGCCGCCCTGATTCCGCTCATCCCCAAACTTCTCAGCTATGCGTTGAGTTTTGTGTTTCTGGGCATCTATTGGAATAACCACCATCACCTGCTCCAGGCGGTCAAGCAGGTGGATGGGCGGGTCTTGTGGGCCAATTTGCATCTGTTGTTCTGGTTGTCGCTCATCCCCTTTGCCACGGGCTGGATGGGTGAGAATGATTTTGCCGCCTGGCCGGTGGCGCTGTATGGTGTAATCCTTTTGTTGGCGGGGGTGGCTTACTATACCCTGGCTCAGGTCCTCGTTGCGCTTCACGGCCAGGAATCACTCCTGGCGACTGCTCTGGGCGGCGACTTCAAGGGCCAGATATCGATAGTGATCTATGCTGTCGCCATTCTGCTTGCCTTTGTGAACTCCTGGATGGCCTGCGCGCTGTATGTGCTGGTGGCGGTGATGTGGCTGGTTCCGGATAGCCGGATTGAGAAGGTCCTGGCCAGATGAGGTAACCTTTTACCCCGTTTTCGCTACTACATATATAGTGGATTTGAAAAAGCTCCCGCCCCAGCGAATGATGAAACTTAGAATTTATATCGGTAATGGGACGTGCCCAAGCTACACCTTTTAAGGTGTATTGCCCTACATATAGTAGCTATCTTGGGAGAGAGAACTACATCTTGATGAAGTTTTATTTTTAAGTATGACACCAAGTATGGAGGTTATGGTCGCCAGCAACGCGTCTTTTATTGCAAGTACTACATTTTGAAAAATGTAGCATGCACACGCTACACTTACCGGTTTATTTGATTAACCTTCATCATTCGCTATCTTTACCCAAAAACCGGTTCCTGCTCAACGGGGCGCGGATTTCACGTTGGCGTATTACAACCTGCCAACTTGTTAACCTGCTGACACATGGATGACAACTCTGATCTCGACCTCATCTCCCTGGCTTGCCGTAGCGACAAAGCCGCTTTCGGCGCTCTCATGGTGCGCCGCGAACCTATGGCCTTGCGCCTAGCGCTGCGCCTGACCGGCCAGGAAGATATCGCCCGCGATTTGGTCCAGGAGGCTTTCCTCCAGGCGTACCTCTCCCTCGATTGCCTGCGCCAGGAGCGCAGCTTCACCAGTTGGCTCTACGGCATCGTGCTGAACGTCTGCCGTGGTTATCTCCGCGAGCAACGGGTCAACCTCTATCCCCTCGAATCCCTGCCCGGTGGCCTGCTTCTTGAAGCCCTCCCCCTTGCCGGCTGGAGCACCTTCCCCGATCCCTACGCTCTGGCTGAAGAACACGAGCTGCAGGCGATCATCCGCGCCGCTGTCGATCTCCTGCCGCCGCAGACCCACAGAGCTACGCTGCTCTTCTACTACGAGCAGTTGACTATCAGGGAAGTCGCTGCCGCCCTGGAAATCTCGCCGGGCGCCGTTAAAGTCCACTTGCACAAGGCCCGTAAATCCCTGCGGCAGCAGCTTGTGTCACGCTTGCCAGAAATGGCTGCTGAAGAAATATCTGTCAAAAAAAGGAGAAAAACTATGGTACCGGTTACTATCGCCGACGTGGTTATCCGCGAAAGAAAGGTCGAAACCCAGCAGCCACCCCCGGCTTCCGCCGGCGAGGAGCGTCCTTTGATGGCCCCCCACCAATACCGGCCCTTCGTCCTCGCCAATGTGATCCTGTGGGATCAGGCCGGCGGCCGCATCCTGCCCATCTGGATGGGGGAATGGGAAGCCCGCGCCATCGCTATGGGCCTGCGCGACTTCCCCATCTCTCGCCCCATGACCTATAATTTCATGGCCAACCTGCTGGAGGCTGCCGGCGCCCGCCTGACGGAAGTCCGCGTGGCCACTCTCAAAGATAACACCTACTATGCTATCGCCCGCCTGCTCGTAGATAGCCAGATCCGCGAAGTCGATGCCCGCCCCAGCGATGCCCTGGCCCTGGCGGTGCGTACCAACGCCCCCATCTACGTGGATGCAGAAATCCTGGCAAAAGCCGGCAAGTCCCTCCCCCCGGAGGCAAACATCCAAGCCCTGCTGGGCAAAGGCATCGACGAAATCCTCCAGGAGCTCCAATCCCAGACCCAGGACCCCGCCCACGCCGCCAACACCCTCGCCCAAGCGAAAGCCGC
This sequence comes from Chloroflexota bacterium, assembly GCA_009692745.1. Classification (GTDB taxonomy): domain Bacteria; phylum Chloroflexota; class Anaerolineae; order Epilineales; family SHYO01; genus SHYO01. The sequence goes on along the minus strand of SHYO01000020.1, from coordinate 20,274 downwards.
CTACAAAGAATGGGAGGCGACTATCCTGGCTCCCAAATCCTGACACTCGTTGATTGGGCCAAAGTCAAAGGGATGCGTGATATTTAAACCTTTTCCCCTCTAATTCCCACTATCTAATATACAATATGAAGTACCATCCACTCAGGAGGTCCATTGGCAACACCGTCTGATGCCGAGCTGGTCAACCTAACCCGTAGTGGCAGCAAAGCCGCCTTTGGCATCCTCATCGAGCGCCACGAACCTATGGCGTTACGCCTGGCCCAGAGACTGGTAACCCAGGCGGAAATTGCCCGCGAGTTGGCCCAGGAAGCTTTCCTCCAGGCCTATCTCTCTCTAGACCACCTGCGGGATGCCAGTCGTTTCAGAAGCTGGTTCTATAGTATCGTGCTTAACGTCTGCCGTAGCTACTTACGCGAACAAAAGACGACCTTCTTCTCCCTGGAAACTCTCCCAGGTGGACTGGTCTTCGATGCTATCCCCTTCTCCAGTCTTGTGCCACATCCCGAAACTGTCGCCGAGGAGCGTGACCTGGAGCGAATCATCCGCAACGCCATCACCCTGCTGCCGCCCCAGGCCCGTAAAGCCACTTTACTTTTCTACTACGAACAATTGACCTTGCGCGAAGTAGCCACCATCCTGGACATCTCCCCGGGAGCTGTCAAAGCTCACCTGCACCACGCCAGAAAGCAACTGCGCGCGCAATTAACTGCTCATCATCCCGAAGTTGTACCATCTGTTGGATTCGATTATAGGAGGAAAAACATGGTTAAAGTGATCGTAGCCGACGTTGTGCGGCAGCAGGCCGGAGATCAGCCCATCTATACCCTCGCCTATCCCCAGGGTGTTCTTCCTACTTTATTTGTCGTAATTCTGCTGGATGAGGCCGGTCGCCGGGCCTTGCCCATCTGGATCGGTCAGTGGGAGGGTGAAAACATCGCCTTGGGTCTCAGTGACCTGCGGGCCGTCCGTCCCCTTACCTACAACCTGATGGCCAATCTGTTGCAGGCCGCCGGTGTTAAAATTGAAGAAATCCGCATTGAAGCGCTAAAAGATGAGACTTTCTACGCTATCATCCGGTTACAGGCCAACAACACCATCCACGAAGTCGATGCCCGCCCCAGTGATGCTATCGCCCTGGCCCTCCGCACCGCCAGTCCCATCTATGCCACGGAAGAAGTCCTACAAAATGGTGGTGTCGCCCTCCCCGTCACTGCAGGGCAGGAAATATCTCCTAAAACAGGTAAATCTCTCGATACCATGCTCCAGGAGCTCAAAACCGCCATGCGATCCCGCCAGACGTTACCTGCCTCTGTCCAGCAAACCCCTGAGGAACGCGAGAAAGCCAAACAAGACCTGATTGCCGCCGTCTTCGCACCTCAATAAACCTCCACACTATTCCAGGAAGCTACTTCTTCCTTTACAAACGGGAGGTAGATATGAGGATAAAGAGCAGGACAAAATTGGCCAGCGCACCAACCGAAAGAGTCCGTAAGCCGGCCCATAACCTACGTTTTTTTCTTAAGTTTGCCACAGTAGCTGCGCCGCTCAATGCAATTGTCGCTATCAATACCAGCGGGCCGATCGATAAAGCGCCTACGATCATCAGAGCGACCAAACCACCACAAGTCGCCCATGCTACTCTACCCCACGGGAAAGAACCCTCTTATCTATCCAGCACAATTCCCGCAAGGCTGGCTAACCCCAGGAGCAACCATTCGGCCAGTACCAGGCCGGGTAGTGGCCATAGTGATTCGCCCGCTACACTCATCTGCTGCTGCTGAGCGGCAATAGCCGTTGCTCCGGCAACGCAAATCAAGGCTCCGGCAGTTGCCAGCGTCCACTCCAGAATGCGTGTCATATCACCCTCTCACCCCCTCACCCTGTCATCCCCCCCACTCCTGGTCCCTTACCTGCATGATCCAGGATCTTAATCTTGCCGGTATTGCCATCCACCCGCACCCGTTGGCCGGTTTCCAGCCGGGTGGTGGCCTGGCGCACGCCGACCACCGCCGGGATGCCGTATTCCCGCGCTACCACCGAGCCGTGGGTGGCCAATCCGCCCATCTCCATCACCAATCCCCCGGCGGTCAGGAACAACGGCGTCCAGCCCGGGTCGGTGGCCGGGCACACCAGGATTTCCCCCGGCTCCAGCCGCGCGCTATGCGGCTCCAGCACCACCCGCACCTTGCCCTCTGCCACGCCGGGTGAGACCGGATCGCCTATCAGCTCCGCTGTGCCGGCCTCCGCATCATCCATCCCCCCGTAGAAGGTTTCACCCGTGTTCAAGATCAGCCGCGGTATCTGCTTCCGCGCCCGCTCCAGCTCAAATGCGGCGCGCTTTTGCGCCACCAGCGGCTGTAGCTCTATTTTCTCTCCCCGCGCCACCTGCTTCAACACCGGCAGCGGCACGAAGAAAATATCTTCAGCCTTTTTTAAGGCTCCTTGTGCTGCCAACGTCTGCCCGCTATCCAGCAACGCCGTCCGGAAAATATCTAACATGGTGATCATATATAGCTTGGGGGTTTCTCGCATGCCGTTCAGAACGCGCATGCGCCGGATAGCGCCCGCCAGCAACTTCGCCCGTAGCGGGCCAAAGCGCGTCCGCCGCACGCGCGCCACCAGCTCGGCCGCCAGCCGCTCTGCCTCGACCTGCCCGCGTTGAAAGACCACGTCGGGCGCCATAGGGGTGTCTTCCACCTGTATATAGCCTTTGATCGTTTCCATAATGCCGGCCGGATTATCGCGCCAGCGGGCCCGCCCCAGGTCGATCTCGGCGGCGGCCCGCATGCCATATTCCTCCAGAAATCCGCGTATGCCGTGCTGGGCTGCCGGGGGCAAATCCCCCTGCCGGTACGTCTCAGCCAATGCCGCGCTCGAGGTGGTGCGGAACTTCTGCCGCGCTACTTCGTCGTCCCGGATAGCTTTGGCTACCTGCCATAGCTTCAGATCCATCTGCGTCGTCACGTTACCGGGCAAGCCGCGCAACAGCAATAACACCGTCCCCGGCTTCTCTGCTAGCCAGCTCTGCAGCCAGCGGTCTATCACCGCGATCAGGGTGAAGCCTGTCAAGACCAGGGGCATGAATTGGGCCACTCCCGGCTGGATGGCATATCCAAACCCATATTCCAGCACGGCGATGCGGGACTGTAAATCCCCGGCCGCTTGCACCTGCCGCCTGGTCTGGTTGATCAGCGTCTGTGCTCTGGCGACCGCATTGGCGGTTGTTTCTTCCGGTTGGCGCAACGCCCCCAGTACCTTCCGCAAAACCAGCGGCAATATTGGCAGCACTTTAACCATTTGGGCTCGCGCTAAAGGCAGCCTGTCGCGGGACGCTGTCTGCTGCGCCAGGCGCCCTTCCTTTATAAGACGTATCACCAGTTGTTGGACGCTCGGATCTGCTCTCCTGAGGAAGGCCAATAACAGCTTGCGAAACCGTGGGTCTACCGCTGCATCTGTCAGGTCCATATAGATGCGTTCGCCGGCCAGGAAGAAAATCTCGCGGGCAGGTCGCTGCGCTCCTAAAAAGTGGTTTACCCCCCCGAAAATCGTGTATAGTGCATCCTGGCCTATCGGGGTAATAGGATCTGTGAGACCCTGGACCCCGTTAAAGCTAAAGTAGAGCCGCAGTCCCTGCGCCTTTTTAGCTGCCATAGGCCAGGGATATAACGTCGTCATCGGCCTGGCCTGTAGGATATATAGTTTCCCTTCAGCCCAGGCCCATTCCACATCCTGCGGCGATCCGAAATGCGCCGCTATCTGCTTAGCTACCTGCACCAACTCCAAAATTTGCTGGTCCGGCAGCGCCTGCTCCTGGGAGTGCTGCGGTTTAATCTCTGTAATGCCGCCTCCCAGCCGCGCCACGATGGCCATCCCCTTCGCCCCAATCCTGCGCTGCGTTATCCGGCCGGTCTCGCTATCTACCACGTAATAGTCCGGCTCGACCTGCCCAGAAACCAGGGCTTCCCCCAGCCCGAAGGTGGCATCGATGGTAACCTCATCCCGCCGCCCGGTCAGCGGATTCGCCGTAAATAGCACACCAGATACTTGTGCCGGCTCACCGGCAGATGGTGCTGGCACCATCTGCTGTACCACTACGGCCAGGGCGATCTCCTCTGAGGGGATCCCGTTCCGCGCGCGGTACCCTATGGCCCGCGCCGTCCACAAGCTGCTCCAACACCGCTGCGTGGCTGCCACGACGGCTTCGGCGCCGATCACGTTCAAATAGCTCTCTTGTTGCCCAGCAAAAGATAGCCCCGGCAAGTCCTCCGCCGTCGCCGAAGAGCGCACCGCCACCGGCGGGCCTGCCGAAAGGGGAGCGCCGTTCCCTGTGCCCCACCGGCCATACGCTGCCACGATATTCGCGCGCACCTGCCCTGGTATGTTGCCTTGCTCGAATAATTGGCGGATCTTTGCCGAGCATTCCTCCAGCGCCTGCGGGTCGTTTCCCGCCCCCGCCGCCAGGTCGAGAATCTGCGCCTGCAACCCGTTCTGCTGCACGAATTCCTGGTAGGCCGTTGTGGTCACCAGAAAGCCATCCGGTACCCTGAATCCGGCGCGGGAGAGTTCCGCCAGGTTGGCTCCCTTGCCACCGGCATGTGCCAGGTCGGCCTGCGGCGACGAAAAGGGTAGAATGAAGGTCTGATCGGTAGATGCCTGTCTAATGGACTGCTCTGCCATGTGTTCCACCTCTTCTTTGATTCCGGTTTTCAAGTGATCAGGTGATGTGCTGGCCGAACGTTCGGTAAGTAATTTTGCCATATTAAGAAGATTTAATCAAAGGGTTAGAACAGGTTTTTGAAACTTGCTCTTCACGGGGTATAATAAATTCTCTATGGCCATACCTGAAAGGTCGCTTCCATGCGCAGCGTAGCTGTCCTCCTGGCTCCGTGTGCCATTTTATTAGCTATCCTGCACTATACCTATCCGCATCATTCGCTGCCGATTGCGCCGGCCCTATCGCCCCAGCTACTGCCTGCCGCCGCCGGGCCGGCCAGCAATGATTTGCTGGCGGTGGCTATCGACGCATCCGGCCGCGTCATCTTCGGCGCCAACGGCGCCGGTATCAGCATATTCGACCAGGGAACCTGGACTACCTTCACGACCGCCAATACCATCTCGGATACGGTCCACCCTCCTTGCCGCCCGGCCGGGCTGGCCTCCAATACCGTACAGGCCATTGCCGTGGCCCCCGGCGGGCGCCTGTGGTTCGGCACGGATTGCTGCGGCGTCAGTACGCACATCAATAACGCCTGGTCCACCTGCACCGCCGCCGACGGCCCCGGCAAGGGTCCGGCCGAGGATATAGTCACGGCCGCGTTGGTAGACTACGGCAAAGGCTGGTTTGGCACTCCCCACACCGGCCTCAGTACCTTTCACCGTGATGCCCAACCGGCATGGCATACGTATACCCAGGCCGGCGGATTGGCCAATAATGATGTGCGGGCGTTGGATAGTGGCAACAACCAGCTTTGGATTGGCACCTTCGGCGGCGGCCTCAGTGTCTTCACCCCCGCCAGCGGCCTGTGGATTACCTATACTGTTGCCAATGGCCTGGGTTCCGCAAACGTCGCCAGCCTGGCGCATGACGGTACGGTGCGCTGGATCGGGCTGGCACCCGACGATACCCATCCCGGCGGCCTCAGCCGCTTCGACGGCGCGACCTGGCAAACCTTCACCGCCGCCCCCGCTGGCCTGGTGGATAACCATGTCAATGCCGTCGCCGTTGACCATAACGGCCAGGTGTGGGCTGGCACTGATGCCGGCGCCAGCGTCTGGAACGGTACGGCCTGGCGGACGTATACTGCGGCGAATACCGGCGGCGGCCTGGGGGCTGATCGCATCAGCGGTATCGCCGTGGCTGCCGATAACACTATCTGGTTTGCTACCCGCGGCGGCGGCGCCAGCAGCTTCAATGGTACCACCTGGGTTTCGTATAAAACTGCCAACCATCTCACAGTGATTTTTCTGCCTGCCGCTTACCGGCGGACAGTCGTCGAAGTTCAAGCCAGGTGATAAACCAGGAGGTAGCGACCAATGCCTAAAATTGCTTTCATCGGCGCCGGCAGCACTGTATTCGCCCGTAACCTGTTGGGGGATATCCTCAGTTACCCGGAATTGGCGGAAGCTCATATCAGTTTGATGGATATCGATGCCGAACGCCTGGCAACATCCGAGACCGTGGCCTACAAAGTAGCCGAGGCGCTGGGCGCCCATCCGCATATCGAAGCCACCTTGGAGCGGCGCCGCGCCCTGGATGGGGCAGATTATGTGATCAACATGATCCAGGTCGGCGGCTACCGCCCTGCGACGGTCATCGACTTCGAAGTCCCCAAGAAGTACGGCCTGCGCCAGACCATCGCCGATACCCTGGGCATCGGCGGCATTATGCGAGGGGCTGCGCACGATTCCGGTGTTGCTGGATATGTGCCGCGATATGCAGGATCTCTGCCCCCAGGTGATGTTTCTCAACTACGTCAACCCCATGGCGATGAATATGTGGGCCATTTCCCGCGCCACCTCCATACGAAGTGTCGGCCTGTGCCACAGTGTGCAGGGAACGGCCATGCAATTGGCCAGGGACATCGGGGTGCCGTTTGAGGAGATCAATTACCTCTGCGCCGGGATCAACCATATGGCCTTTTATCTGCGCTTCGAGCGGGCCGGCCGGGATCTCTATCCGCTTCTCCGCCAGGTGGTGGCCGACGGGCGGGTCCCGTCCTGGAACCGGGTGCGCTACGAGATGCTGCGGCGGTTGGGGTATTTTGTGACCGAATCCAGCGAGCACTTTGCCGAGTACGTGCCCTTCTTTATCCACCGCGACCGGCCCGACCTGATCGACCGGTTAAACATCCCCCTGGATGAATACCCGCGCCGCTGCGAGAAGCAGATCGCCGGCTGGCATCAATTGCGCCGCGATTTGGAAAGCGACCAACCGATCGAGGTGCGCCGCAGCAAAGAGTACGGCTCGCTGATCATTCACAGCATGCATACCGGCCAACCCCGCGTGATCTACGGCAATGTACCCAACGACCATCTGATCGACAATTTACCTCAGGGCTGTTGCGTCGAGGTACCCTGCCTGGTAGATACCAACGGTGTCCAACCGACGCGCATCGGCAGTTTGCCGCCGCATCTGGCCGCCTTGATCCGCACCAATGTGAACGTGCAGGAATTGACCGTCGAGGCGGCCCTGACCCGCCGCCGCGAGCATGTCTACCATGCCGCCATGCTGGATCCCCATACCGCTGCCGAGCTGACGCTCGATGAAATCTGGGCCCTGGTCGACGATCTGATCGCCGCCCATGGGGAGTATATCCCAGCGCTTGTCTGAACCGCAGATTACCGTCCAACCCGGTTGGACATGATTACACAGATCAGTTATCTGCGAAATCCTTGCCCACCCCGGTTGGGTGATCAGCGTGAATCAGCGGTGCATATTTTCTGCCAAAATGAAACTATAGGATGATGCGTAAGGTGGCCATTCAGTGTCAGGAACGAAAGGATGGGAATGATCATGGGTAAGCGCCGCATACTTTTGGACACGCGCAAGGTTTCAAGTATTGAAGGTAGCGTCACACAACAGTTCTGGCCGGCGGAAAAACATGGCAGCCCGGTGTTGGTGGGCGATAAGCCTTGGGAGCGCTTCGGTGTTTCTATCTTTGGCAACGTACACCAGGACCAGGGGCGATTCCGCATGTGGTATATGGCCTGGCCGGAAGTTCCGCCGCGCAGCAATTCGAGTTATGTGGCCTATGCCGAGTCGATAGATGGGATACAATGGGAAAAGCCGGAGCTGGCTATAGAACCCTTTGCGGGAAGTGACAGGCTGTACTCAGCAACGAACCTGGTCAACCTGGTGCGCACTGTGCCGTCGGTGATTATCGACCCGGATGAGCCAGATCCAACCCAGCGGTACAAGGCCGGCGGATATGTGGGCGCGGCGCGCGTGCTCGAGGAACGGGGCAAAGTCTATCCGGGCAGTGGTTTCTACCTGGCCCACTCCCCCGATGGACTGCGATGGCAGGATTACCCGGCGGAGGGACCGGTAGGCACGCCTTATGATGTTGGTACATTCATTCGCGATGTGCCACGGCAGCGTTACCTGGGCACAGCGAAGCAGATAATCCGGTACAATCTGCTGGATCGGCGCTCGATTTCCGTGATGAGCAGCCAGGACTGCCAGCAATGGACGCAGCCGGCGACGATTTTGGTGGCCGATGCGGTGGATGACCGTATCGCGCGAGATGGTGGTTTTCACCATGCCGAATTCTACGGCATGGGCATGGAGGCGTACGATGATTTCCTGGTAGGCTTTGTTTGGGTCTATTGGGCTGCCCTCCCGCTGCGTCCCGGTTACAGGCATGGCATGTGGGGGCAGATGGATTGCCAGTTGGTTTACTCCTACGACGGCAGCTATTGGTTCCGCACGCCCAACCGCCAGCCCTTCATCCCCTTTGGGCAGAAAGGGGACTTCGATGCCAGCCAGATTATTACCGCCTCCCGGCCGGTAGTGGTGGGCGACGAGGTCCGGCTGTACTATACCGGGTATGCCCACGAGCACGCTTTCTATTTTGATAAGCAGTGGCAACGACGGACAGACCTGGACTGGGACCACCCCACCCAATGGAATGAGCACAGCATATCTTTCGCCCGGATCAAACAGGACCGCTACGCCAGCCTATCCACCAGCAGCCAGGGCAGCTTTATGGTGGCCCATGGTCCGCTGGATGGGAATCGACTGCTGGTCAATGCGCGCGCGCCGCATGGATCTGTCAAGGCCCGGCTGCTGCAGGCCGATGGCTCGCCCATCCCAGGATATGGTTTGGACGAGTGCCAGGGCTTCTCCGGCGATCACACCGGGGGAGAGTTACAGTGGCGTGGCAGCCCCCAGGTGGACCTGCCGCTGGGGCAGGCTCTCACCATCCAGTTTGTGTTGGATAATGCCGATCTTTTCGCGTATGAGTTTGCGTAGGGGCGCCGTCACACGCTGGGCATTTCGGCGGCCGGCATGTGGGATAGGCGCTCTGATATGAAAATTTTCCTACAGAGTCCCTAGGCTGTAAATTTTGGTTGGCGTGGAGCGCGGTTGCGCTGCAGCTTCATTTTGCTGCCCTGCAGGGGCAGATCCACCCGTGCTCCGCCGCGCATATGCGACTCGATAAAAGCGAAGGTCAGTTCTATGCTGGCACGGGCCACGCGGATTCCGCCTCTAGTAGCTGCGCCAGTGTCCAGCGCATGGATAAGATCATTGACCAGGTTCAATCCTGAGCTGTCCGGTGGGACAGTGGGCGCTTCTACAGTCACGAAGCCGTTCCAGCGGGTACCGGGAACCAGCGTTGTGTCCTGGCGGAGCTGCAAGTGGTAAGCGTCGTTGAAGGCGGTGATGGAGCCCTTATCGCCAATCACTTCATACTCGGTACTGCGCGGCGTGAGGAGGGCATAGGCGGTTACCCCGTTGGCATATTTAATGATCCCTTCTCCCTGGGGATCCTGGCGCATAAAATCGCCATCGATGGCCGTATCTCCCGTTGGTATGTTGGCCTGCACCCATTTGACAGGCTGGTCATCGTTGAGCCGGTTCAACGTGTCGAAATGGTGGCTGGCGGTATCAAAGATAGCTCCGGTGCTGTAGACAATCAGGGTTTTTATGGTACCAATCTGGCCGCTGTCCATGATCTCCTTGATTTTGTCATAGGCCTGGCCCCAACGACGGTTTGTGCCCATGTTGAAAACGACATGGTTGCGCTCAACGGCTTCCACCATAGCATCAGCTTCTGCCATAGAGGCTGCCAGGGGTTTTTCGGCGTAGATGGCCTTCACTCCGTGGTTGGCAGCGTAGATCACGATTTCGGCGCGCTGTTCGGGTTGGGTGGCCACGCTGACAATGTCTGGCTGCTCCTTATTGATCATCTCACGGTAGTCGGTGTATTGCCGTTCCGGCGGGACATGGTACTGCTGACCGAAGACTGCCATAATTTCCGGCCTTAAATCGGCACAGGCTACCAATTCCGTCCGGTTATAAGTGGTATAGCTTGCGGCGTGGGAGTAAGGTGGCACCGTACCGGGGTAACCGACCATTTCGTTGTCAATAAATGCCCCCATCCGGCTAACTCCAATAACTGCGGCACGATAGGTCTTCATGATAGTGCGCTCCTTTGTGGTATGATGGTTATTCTGGTCCACCCATCTCCTGGACATCCTATGCACTAACGTGATATAGTTAAGAAAGTTCTTTGCTGCTAGGATTTAAGATTGCCTTAGGATTCAAGTGAATTCCTGCCCATTGGTGGACTAAGAGGCTATCCTGTTATTATATCATGGAACCCGCTGTTGATAAATTGGGGATTCACATGATAGCCCCATTCTACATCATGGGTTACTGTGGAATGTACAGACTTCAACCCGTGGCTATCCTGCCCTCAGCCACCTTACCGGGAGAGTTCGACAACCAAAGGCTGGTTACATCCCCGGTAGGCCGGGGGCGAAGCTGAAGGAGCTGCTAAAATGTGGCGTTTAGCGCAACGATCCGTCTGGCGCGGCTATGGTGAGGCGGTACGAATGCCTGGCGGCGATAGTATCACGGTGCGTCAGGTAAGCGGGGAACAGAAGCAATGCGCAACCTGCCGGCGGGTTATCGGCGCAGGTGAACTATACGTTGACCTCTGGAATAATCAGGAGAGGCACCGCTTTTTTTGTGTCAACCATGCGCCAGCGGCAGTTGAAACGCGGGTGGCTGGGCAAGATCCCCAGTGAGGCAACGAAGCACGCTACACTATGGGCGGCATTGGGCTAGACGCTGCATTCAGCCGGACTAGCTGTTTTTGGTTTCACGGAGACATTCCACCAGGCAGGGAATCGAGCGGACACTGTGGAATGCGTGGCTGCTGGCGAAGTAATGGAGCGCGAGTTGATCGTCCGCGCCAAGATACGTGTAGGCCTGGCGGACCAGGTCGAGACCTCCGCGGAACTCGTCGCAGTGCGCGGTGATCGCCACGGTAACGCCAAACGCAAGGGCACGCACTGCTTGAGAGTGGATTAGAAGGAACCGAAGAGCCAGTTGCCGGGCGCTTCTGGGGCCTCGCTCATGAAGTATTCCTCCATGTTCAGCATCATTTCTTTCTTAGTGATAAAGCCATTGTCATTGCGATCAAGCCGGGCGAAAGCGTCTTTGGCATCTTGTTCCGTTACATTGTAGCCTCTCAAGTAGGCAATGAATTCACTACTTGAAATCTTTCCATCTCCGTTCCGATCCTGCAGCGTGAAACCGCTTTCGACCATCCCCCCATCACCTATTCAAAAATCTCCCTGTTGTTTATGAGCGTGTCCACGGCGCCCAGGAATTCCTCATAGGTCACCTGCTGGTCGTTGTTAGCGTCGGCGAGCTGCCTGGTGGAATCCCAGCCGCTGAGGATGAACGTGTGCATCCCCTCATACTCAGGCGTGCCCGGCAGCAACTGTAAATTTTCGGCCATGCGCTGGAAGACCTTTTCAAAATCATCCTTCTCAATGACGCCGTTCCCATCGAAATCCATAGACTCCATCAGCCCTTTTACCTTCCGTTTCCTGAATTCAGACAGCACAGCAGTTCCCTTTCTGGCTAAAGATAGCCTCACCTATTCTGATTTTTGATGGGCACCACAAATACAGCGCCTCCGCAGTGCGCGGGTGCTGCAGTGTTTGGCGCTAAGCATAATGAAAGTCTCTGGCAATGTCAATGGTTAGAGCGGGCGTAGCTGGGTAATTGTGGACCTGGTGGGCAAGCGGTCAAAGGTGTGCAGTATACCTGTACAGATTCTTGACAATGGACCTTTTTGGGATTATGCTTGCCTCTAAAAGGCATACGCCTTGTGAGAATCAATGAGCTTGTCATAGATTCGGGCCAAGAGGACCACATTGCACGGCACGGTGTCACCCTGGAAGAAGTCGAGGAAGTTGTATTTGGAAGGACGGTAGCCCTCAGGGCCAAAGAGGGACGTTATCTTATCATTGGACAGACCGAAGCTGGCCGGTATCTGGCGGTATTTATCGCCCCTCGTGGGGGCGGAGTATTTAGCTTAATCACCGCCAGAGATACCAACGAATCAGAGCGGCGACTATTGCGGGCGCGCATGGGACGCTAACAGATATGACACAAATCAGAGAGAAACCGGTGAGCCGCATTCCTACCTTCAAGACCATTGAAGAAGAAGCGGAATTTTGGGATACGCACAGCATTACTGACTTCTTGGACGAACTCGAAGAAGTCACAGATGTGGAGTTTGTAAAGATTCGTTCGACAAAGCGAGGCACCACGGCGCTACGAAAGCGGGTCCCTCTCGGCACGCGGGTAAAGGGTTGGCTTGCAAGTCGCCTGCGGAGGAGAGAGGCGCACGAGCATTAAGCAATGCCGCTACCTAAGACCTTGGCAAGTCTGGTAATTTCCCAAGACATTTGCCCTGATAGGCGTATCTTTCCAGCGCGTTCTGTCTTTAACATGCGAAATAGAGCGTAAGTGAGATTCTCCCGAACCCCTCTTATTTATAGCGGAACCAAGCCTGGTTGGATTATCTTTCATCAACAAGTGAACAGGAGGGGGTGGTGCAGAAATCTATACTACTGCTAATCCTCGTTATGCTAGTGAGTGGTTGTAGAGGAGCCTCATCTACTCCCCGGACAGTGGATAATTTGGTAACACAAACTCCCAATACGACGACTCCCAAATCTATAGAGGCTCGCACAGCGACACCATTACCAATCACAGCCACAACCCAGCCCATACAAGCGGTCACCAAAAACTCAGTCCCGACACCCATACCACTTACTGCAACGATTAATCCGCCGACATTAACGCCAGCACCCGCAACTGCTACACAGATAGAGAATAAATTCAATGTTGGGCAAGAGATATATCTTGTTCCGCCTTCAGCGAGCCTCGGGGCACCCACGCTCTATTATATTTCGATGCTCTCCGATGATGTGGGATTGTTCAAAAAAGTCTCTGGCTGCAATGATATATCCGGCCGCAAAGCCGTAGAGCTATCGATGTATTATGGCCAGAAGGGGCACGTAACAAAGACCATTCCATGCCAAGGGACGGTATATTACTTTATCGATGTCGCAGGGGTAAAAGAGAAGAGTTATATGTATAGAGATTGGCAGGGTTGGGTTTCTGAAACTCAGTTATCCTCTTCTCTTCCTTCGCCTATGGGTCTGTCTTTCTATCTGGATATTCCCGCTGATAATAATTCTTATAATTACATCCCTAGAGATCTGCTTAAATCGGTCGGCGACCAAGCCAAAACGCAATTTAATGGACAGCCGGCGACCATAAGTCTTAAGTCTGTAGATCCAGGAGAAACTCGATTTGCTACTGTTTTCAGCATTACAAATAACGGTGCTCAGGATATTAAAATTAGGACGAATGAGATTATGACGGCTCGCCGGGCTTTTTGTTGTCCCACGGCTACCGCTTTGCCCTCTCCATTATACCCGTCTAACATCTCCCGGCTGTAACGCCTATACCCGCCTGGCGTCCTAAACGGTTGCAGGTCTCCGCGTCTCTCCGCTTGCTTCAGTGCATACAGGCTGATTCCAAGATACTGTATCGCTTCCACAGCCACTAACAAGCCACTTTCTGGTATCTGCACCTGAGCGTATGCCATAACCCGCTACCCTACACAAAGGGCCAGCGGGTTTTTTGTTTGCAATCTTAAGATAGTCTTAAAGCGCCAGAGCTAAGGTTTTCTTTTAAGATTCTGGCACCAGGAACAACTATATACAACTAGGCTGCGGAACGCAACCCTTACAAACAGTAGTAAGGGCCCCGGTGAGAATTGAACTCACGACACAAGGTTTAGGAAACCTCTGCTCTATCCTCTGAGCTACGGGGCCACTGAGAACACAATTATAGCCATCTTAGGCGCATTTGTAAAGATTCCCCCTTTGCGTTATAATAAGGGTTGTGTGGCGGGGCGTAGCGCAGTTTGGTTAGCGCGCAGCGTTCGGGACGCTGAGGCCGGTGGTTCAAATCCACTCGCCCCGACAGATGACCGGGTGACAAGGTGAGGGGGTGACAGTACTAACTGTCGCCCTCTCACTTTATTACCGGCCCAATCATTGATTGGCATTCACCCCCTCACCTTGTCATCTTCACCTCTTCCCACAACCCATCCATCTCCGCCAGGGTGAGGTTTTGCCAGTCGAGGTGGCGCTGCTCTGCCAGGCGGCGCGTGCCCAGGTAGCGGGCGATGAAGCGCTGTGTGGCCTGGCGCAGGCTGCTCTCGGCATCGACATTCAGCCAGCGGGCCAGGTTCACCGTAGCAAACAGGAGATCCCCCAGCTCTTGCTCCCGCTCGGCCTGGTTCTGCGCCTCCTTGACCTCCAGCACTTCCTCACGCACTTTATCCCATACGCCGGATATATCTGTCCAGTCGAACCGCTCCTTGGCCGCTTTCTTACTGACCTCCTGGGCGTGGGCTAGGGCTGGCAGGCTTACCGGAATATTTTCAATGGGAGTCCCCCGGGTCGCGTGGGGCTTTTCTGCTTGCTTGATCTGATCCCAATTTGCCTTCACATCCGCCGTTCCTGAGACCTTCACATCTCCGAAGACGTGGGGATGGCGCCGGATCAGCTTATCGGTATGCTCCCGTACTACGTCCGACAGGCGAAATTCCCCCTCCTCCGTAGCGAGTTGCACCTGGAAGAAGACGTTCAGGAACAGGTCTCCCAGTTCCTCCTGCAGCGCCTCCATGTCCTCTGCGTCCAGCGCCGCCAGCACTTCGTGTACCTCTTCCAGCAGCTCCGGTCGCAGTGAGAGATGGTCTTGCTCCCGATCCCAGGGGCAGCCTGCCGGGCTGCGCAGATGTGCCAGGATATCTTGTAAGGCGCTCAGGCTTGTGCGCCCGCCCGCAATCGGCGGGAGGTAGAGCGTCGTTAAATCATCCAGCGCTACCCCTTGGTCCAATTGGTAGAGCGGTACCGTCTCACTGGCGGCGCTGTCCGTTCCCGCGCCCCGCACGACCGTTACCGGGTGCTCATCGGGGTAAGCATTCATCAACGTCAGCTTCACGTCCGCCGCCATCTCCCGGTCGTAGACCTGGGGAATCAGCGCCGGTAAATCGGTATTCAGCGGGGGGTAATAGGCACGCGCTATGTCCGCCCCATCCACGATCTGCAGCCCCGCCGTACCCGGCGTGCTGCCTTCCAGCGCGTCCTGCTGCAGCGCCGCCAGTACCGGCTCCACAAAGCTTAACCCGGCCACGACGCGTACAGATATTCCCGCAGCGCGCCCCTGTTGTAATATCCGGTACACCGTGTGCTCACCCATCAGAGGATGGCCGGGCACGGCGTAGATCACCCCCTCAGGGCGCTGCGCCAGGCGCCACACTTCTGCCACTATGGCCTCATATATGGCATCAAACGCCTCATGGGTCTCATAAAGGTGGTCGAAAGAAAACACCTCAGGGCCCGGCGGGATGGCCTGGCTGCTGGGATGGCGCCACGTACGCAAGTAGACTTCCGTCGCTTGGGATAAGACCTCCCAGGCTTCGCGGGTCAAATCTCCCGCCCGCCCCGGTCCTAACCCGACAATCGTTACAGGTCCCATATCTATCCCTTTCCGCCCACACAATAATACTTACCATTATAGTCTTCAAAAAAGCGGCGGCAAATGGTAGACAATATCGCGGAATTGTGTTAGAATGGAAAAGCGTATCGACCCGTTCCAGAAAGGAGCCGAATCCATGGCAAAGGTTGTTTTTGAGCATGTTTTCAAGCGGTTTGGTGATGTAACTGCCGTCAACGACCTATCCCTCGATGTTGCCGACAAGGAATTCTTGGTGCTGGTAGGTCCGTCGGGGTGCGGTAAAACCACCGCTTTGCGGCTTCTGGCAGGGTTGGAGGAGATTTCTGCCGGTTCGATCTATATTGGGGATCGCGTGGTAAACGATGTGCCTCCCAAAGACCGGGACATCGCGATGGTGTTCCAGTCCTATGCGCTCTATCCGCATATGTCGGTCTACGACAACATGGCTTTCGGTCTGAAACTGCGTAAAACCCCCAAGAGCGATATTGACCGGCGCGTCAAGGAGGCGGCGGATTTGCTGGGTATCGGCCAATTGCTTGATCGCAAGCCCAAGCAACTTTCCGGTGGCCAGCGCCAGCGCGTGGCCTTGGGCCGCGCAATTGTGCGCGAGCCGCAGGTCTTCCTGATGGATGAGCCGCTTTCAAACCTGGATGCTAAATTACGCGTCCAGACGCGTGCCGAGCTGATCAAGTTGCACCGGCGGCTGGATACCACCTTCATCTACGTCACCCACGATCAGGTAGAAGCCATGACCATGGCCTCACGTATTGCCGTGATGCGCGATGGCATTCTGCAACAGCTCGACACCCCGCAAAATCTCTACGATAAGCCCGCCAATCATTTTGTCGCCGGCTTCATCGGCAGCCCGGCTATGAACTTCTTCGATACGACGGTGGTAGGGGATAACGACAAACTCTTCGTCGATGCCGGTACCTTCCGCTTGCCTGTGCCGGCCGACAAAATGGCTTTGCTAAAGCCCTACATGGGTAAAGAGGTCAGCCTCGGTATCCGCCCTGAGCATATTTACGATCCGCTGTTTGCACCCGGCGATGCCGTTGTCGCTAAGATCAAGTCCCGTGTGGATGTGGTCGAGCCGATGGGCTCCCAGTTAAATTTGTACCTGGTCTCCGGTACGCAAGCTTTCGTCGCCGTCCTCGACAACCGCACCAAAACCGCGGCCGAGCAAGATATGGAGATGGCCTTTGATGTGAACAAGCTCCACTTCTTCGACGGCCAGACCAAGAAGGCGATTCGCTAGCAGCCGTCCTATCTGACCTATAGCAAAAACCCCGCTTTTGCCTGGTTGCCAGGCAAAAGCGGGGTTTCGTAATTAACCCGTCGCTTAACTCATGGCATCGGTTCAATGGCTGCTCTTGGCCGGCTCTTGCCATCCACTGAGCGGCACCCGTTCCACGCCGTCCTCCGTGCGGACCAGCTTAAACAGCTTCCCCGGGGCAGTGATGCGATCGGTGAAGAGAATCCCGTCCAGGTGATCAATCTCGTGTTGGAAAATGCGGGCCAGCAAACCCCTGGCCTTGATCCGTACCGGCTTACCCGACCGGTTGAGTGCCCGTACCTCCACCGCTACGTGCCGGTCAACCTCTCCCAGCAAGCCGGGAATCGATAGACAGCCCTCATCTGCGGCTTCCATCTCCTCGGAGACCTTGACAATCTCCGGATTAATCATCGTAAACAGCTTGCCGGCATCGGGTTCTTCTTCATCTTGCGGCACCTGGGCGATGAGGATGCGCAACGGCACATTCACCTGGGGGGCGGCCAGGCCCATACCGGGGGCATCGTGCATGGTTTCCACCATATGATCCACGATTTCCTGGATGGCCGGTGTCACCTTATTAATTTTTCTGGTCTTCTGGCGGAGGATGGGGTTCTTATCTTCTACCAGGACGATGGGCAAAATCGCCATAATGGCTCAACCTCAGAGATTATTCAAAATTTGGTCGATTAACTCATCAGACTTCCATATCTCTTCCCGCTCTAAAATTACGCGGATGCCTATCAGGTTAACTCCCCTTTCCTCGCGCAAGTAACGAATAATCCGGATGCGGCGGATATCGTTCTCAGAATACAGGCGGATATTCGTTTCCGTCCGTTGCGGGGAGACCAACCCTTTTTCTTCATAGATGCGCAATGTACGGGGATGGACATTGCATAAAGTGGCAGCTACGCTAATGACGTAGACCGGCATATTACGATCTGAGTGTGGCATAATCTGTCTTTGTACCGCTATCCAATTAGGAATTAATTTGCTTTTTCGCCCGGTTCCATGACAGC
Organism: Chloroflexota bacterium; assembly: GCA_009692745.1. Classification (GTDB taxonomy): domain Bacteria; phylum Chloroflexota; class Anaerolineae; order Epilineales; family SHYO01; genus SHYO01. The sequence continues at coordinate 2,420 of SHYO01000020.1, read as the reverse complement.
CAGCATGTGCAGGCCGGACTTCCCGAGAGCAAAGGGCTCTAAAGGTTACAATAACCGAAATTATATCCCAATGGACTATCCGTTGCCAACCTTTTTTAATAGGTTCGCCCACCAATGCTTCCTGGTGATGTACAACTTTCTATCCCACGCCTTGTAAGCGGTACAATATCTCACCGGCGTGAGGTACCAGCAATATCCCTGCTGCTTCCCGCCCGGCCCAGGCTTGGGGATCGATCTCCCGGTAATCTGCAAACCCCAGGTTCACCTGCTCGCAGCGTTCCCGCGGGATCCTGGTAGCCAGCGTAACCTGGATGCGGGGTATCTCGATAGCCGTTTCGGCGTCGTATGTGCCCACCCCCTTCACATGGGTGCTATGCGCTTTGATGGAGCCGGGCACATCTTTGAAACGCTCCTGTTGCCTGGTGAAATAATCCCGCACGTGATATCCGACTTGGTCAATCACTTTACCGTGGGTGTAGGAAATCTCGGTGATATGCGGCGCATAGATAATCACCTCGCCCCCATCGCCGATGATCGGCTCCGTTTTATACATCGCCTTGGCCGCCGTCCACAAATCATCGTAAATCTCCGATGGCATCGACAGTACCTGCCGGAACGATTGACCCATCCAGGCGATATTGAGCTGCGCCGAGAGATCCGCGGCGGCGGCGTGGGCTGCCAGGTGGTCGCCGATATACAGACCGTGGAGCGTTTGGCCTTTTAGTACCAGGGCCAGGCACAGCAGCGGCTGGGTCACAAATTCCGCTGCCCGGTGTACCACCCGGCGCATGGGCGTATCTTTGATGCCAATCGCCGCCATAGTGGTGACCAAGGCTCCTAGCCAGTGGGTAAAATTGATGATCTCCGGTCCTGCGATGCCGGGAAAGAGATATTTGGCCCCGCCTGAGAATCCCACCACTTCGTGGGGAAAGACCGGGCCGCAGATAATCAACTGGTCATATTCGAAAATCAGCCGGTTGAGGGTTACCGGTACCTCGGCAACAAATCGCCCTTCCGTCAGGCCGGCCGATTCCTCGCGGGTGATAGTGCCAATCTTCTGCAATGTCTCCGGCAAATCCCAGCGGTGGTTGAAAATGTGTACGTTCGGATAGTGCGCCTTGCGCTCGGCACTGCTGACCCCCACCAACCGGTCGATAGCCTCTTCCGCCATGGGGGGATGGGTGCCCAGGGCGATCAGGTAATCCAGGCGGGTCGCTTTGCGCCCGATTTCCTCGTAGAGCAGGCGGAACATCAGCGGAATCGGCGCTGTGCGAGTGCCATCGGGGATAATCACCAGCACGCGCTTCCCGTCCAGCGCCAGAGAGGGTAGGGACTGGGCCAGCAGTTGGTGTACCGCATCTTCCGTCAGAACTTCCGTCGTAGATCCTTTACCGGTTAGCATAAGCCCCTCCGTCACATCTTATCATGGTATTTAAACCCCTGCGTAGGCGGTGAATCCGCCATCTACCGTCACCACCGTGCCGGTCACAAATCTAGAAGCCGGGCTCACCAGCCAGAAGACCGCACCCAGTAAATCCTCGGGCACGCCAAAGCGGGCCATAGGCGTATGGGAGAGGATCGCCTGCCCGCGGGCCGTCAGTCCGCCCGTTTGCGCGTCCGTTAAGAGATAGCGATTTTGTTCCGTCAGGAAAAAACCGGGAGAAAGGGCGTTGACCCGGATCTCGGGGCTATATTCCTGGGCCATATGCACCGCCAGCCAGCGGGTAAAGTTCACTACCGCAGCCTTCGCCGCGCTATATCCGGCTACCCGCGTCAACGGTCGCTCGGCGCTCAGCGAAGCGATATTTAAAATACACCCGCGCTTGCGCTCGGCCATGCTCCGGCCAAATACCTGGCAGCTCATAAACGTACCTAGAAAGTTCAGGTCAGCTACTGCGCCGACTGCCGCCGGGTCTAGCTCAAAAAAGGAAGGCGTGCTGTGGCCTGCCCCGGTACTGGCCTGAGGTTGGTTGCCCCCTACCCCATTAATCAAGATATCTATCGGCCCAAAGGCTTGCTGTATTTTCCCGGCAACCTCTTCGAGGGCGGCTTTTTCCATCACATCACAGGCCAGGCCCAGCGCCTCGCCCCCATTCTCCCGGATGGCGCCAGCCACTGCTGCCGCCTTTTCCGGGTGCCGGCCCAGCACGGCTATCCGCGCTCCGGCCGCTCCCAGAGCCAGGGCCATGCCACTACCCAGCACACCACTGCCGCCGGTAATCACTACCGTTTGCCCTGCCACGCTAAAGAGTTGCTGTGTATCCATCATGCTTAATGGCACTAAGATTTGAACCTTGACAAGCGCGGGAGGTGCGTTCTGCAGTTGTATACTTTCATGGTATTACTTGCCAATCCAGGAGGATACCATGAAATCGACTACTCGGAAACCGACTGCTCAGCCCAAGGGCGACTTCTCGCTG
>SHYO01000203.1 GCA_009692745.1 Chloroflexota bacterium | reverse complement strand
CAGCGAGAAGTCGCCCTTGGGCTGAGCAGTCGGTTTCCGAGTAGTCGATTTCATGGTATCCTCCTGGATTGGCAAGTAATACCATGAAAGTATACAACTGCAGAACGCACCTCCCGCGCTTGTCAAGGTTCAAATCTTAGTGCCATTAACCAGGATGGTCGCGCTCCCAGGAAATCCATTAAGATGCGATTGCCCTGTAGGGTCTACCTTGACAGCCCCTAACAACGATCCTACAATCTTGCAGCATATGTTTCGAGCTGCCGCACCCACTGGAGGAAAACTATGGCCAGGGAATTATTTACCTATTATAACGGCAAGATCGTTCCGGATTCCGCGGTAAACGTCCACTATTCTGACTCCGGCATGAGTTTCGGCCACGCCGTGACCGACTCGGCGCGCACCTTCCACCTGCGGCCGTTCAAGCTGCGCGAGCACATCACGCGCTTTTACCAGACCATGCGGGCTGTGCGGATCAATCCCGGCATGCCTCCCGAGACGATGGAGCAGATCACTTTAGAGGTGCTCGCAGCTAACAAACCGCTCCTGGAGGCTGATGAGGATGTATGGATTACCCAAACGGCCACGGGAGGTCGCCTGAAAAGCGCCATCGGCCGGTGGGAGTTTGGTACGCCGACCCTGATTATCAATCTCTCCCGCTTGCCGTTTGCCTCCTTTGCCCATCTTTACCAGACCGGCGTGCATGCTGTCACTCCCTCCACGCGCCATATACCACCCCAATGTCTGGACCCCAAAATCAAGCATCGCAACCGCCTCGGCATGAGTCTGGCCGAGTTCGAAGTCAAAGAGGTGGACCCGGAGGCTTTCGCCCTGCTGCTGGATATCTACGGCAACCTGGCCGAGAACAAAGGGGGGAATTTCTTTGTGGTGAAGGATGGGGTGTTATCTACACCCACGACGCGGAATACCCTCGACGGCGTCAGCCGGGCCACCGTCCTGGAGTTGGCGCAGCAGTTGGGCATTCCGGCGCGCGAGGAGGATCTCCAGCCGTATCATGCGATCACGGCCGATGAAGCCTTTTTCTGTACCACTTCATTTTGTATCATGCCTGCTACGCGCTTCAACGGCTATGTGATCGGCGACGGTAAACCGGGACCGGTGGTTAAGTGCCTGCAGCAGGCGTGGGGCGAGATGGTGGGGGTGGATTTTGTGGCCCAGGCTGCTCAGAGAGCTGCGCAGGCAACGGCCAGTACATAATTTCTAAATCCCTCAGATACTCGGCGCCAAGACCTTCATAGAATGCCGCTGCTAGCCTGTTGGGCTTATAAACCGTCCAAACGAGCGCTTTGCCACCTCTTTGGCGGCAGATATGCGCCGCCGCCAACATCAAGGTTTGGCCTACCCCCTGTAGTCGTGCATCCTGATGGACATACAGATCGACAACATGCAGCAGGCGGATGGCCAGGTCCGTATCATATCCATCGTGGTATAGTAAATAACCAATGAGGCGCCCATCCTGCTCGGCCACCAGGCCGGCGAAGGCTGGGTTTGGACCGAAGCCATCGCGCCGCACCGCTGCCTCGTCGAGCTGAAAATCCGTCATATCCCCCAGGTCGCGCAGATAGGCCGCAAAATCCTGGGCCAGTTGGCTCACGGCCGGCGCATCTGCCACGGTTGCCGCCCGGACGATAAAATCCATAATCGCGCTAGGACCTGTTTAGGTCTCGACCCGCCGTAATGCAGGCACCGCGACGAGGACTATGACCGCGAAAACCAGGGTGATCACAGCGCCGATGGCAATGGCATTAGCTGGTCCCAGTGCCTGGGCCATCGTACCGGCCCATAAAGCGCCCAGGGGAGCAGTGCCGAAGAACGTAAAAGTATAAACTGCCATTACCCGGCCGCGGAGCCCATCAGGTACCATCGCCTGGATGACGGTATTCATAATAGAATTCTGTATCATGAAGGACAGGCCGGTAAGGGCCAGCCACAGCAGGGCAAACGTGTAGGATTGGGTGCGCGCAAACAGCAACAATGTTATCGGCAATCCTAAAGTCCCTAAGCTGATAAACATCCCCTTGCGATGAGATGCACCCATAGATGCCACGATCAGCGAGCCCAGCAATGCGCCTATGCCTGTAGCGGCATTCAACCCACCCAGGCCGGTCTCCCCTACGTGCAGTACATCTACCGCAAAAGCGGGTAGCAAAACGTAATAAGAGAAGCCGAAGAGCGAAGAAACGGCCAAAATGCTGATCATGACCAGCACAATGCGATTGTCTTTTACATAATTTAAACCCTCAGCGATCTGGGCCAGCATCTTGGTACCGCGCGACGTCTGTACCACGTCAGGTATTTTCATGCGCGATAGGGCAATGATTACCGCCAAGAAGCTTACCCCGTTCAGGAAGAAACACCAGGCTGCGCCGAAAAGCGCCAGTACCAGACCGCCAATCGCCGGCCCAATAATGCGGGCCATATTAAAGATGGCCGAGTTCAGGGCGATAGCATTCATCAAATCGCGCCGGTCCTCTACCATATCTACCGCCAAAGCCTGGCGAGACGGGGCATCGAAAGAAGTGGCCACCCCCAGCAAAAAAGCCAGTACCCCGATATGCCAGACCTGCAAGAGCCCCGTGGCGGCCAGGAATGCCAGGATGAACGCCAGGACCATCATTACACTCTGGGTCACCATCAACACTTTGTGGCGTGGTAACCTATCCGATAAAGCCCCGGCCGGCAACATCAAAGCCAGGGAGGGGACGGTGCCGATAAACGAAATAGCCCCCAAGGCAAACTTCGACCCGGTTAGCTCATATACCAACCATCCCTGGGCCACGTTCTGCATCCACGTCCCCATCATAGAGACCGTCTGGCCAAAAAACCACAGCCGGTAATTTGGGTGGCGCAGCGCTGCGAAGGTGGAGGGCAAGAGCAATTTGGTTTGGATAAATGGGTAGGTAACCCACTGCCACAATCGGATCATATGGTGTGCCTCGGCTATTGTGTGATATGAATGCGCCAAAAAACGGCATTATACCACAATTTTTCTTGCAGGAGGAATCACGTCTTTCATGGTATAGGCGTTGACCTATTGTCCTCTAATTCTTGCTTCAATCTCTTCACGACAGTCCTGAGGACTTTGATGCGGCCATACAGTTTGTCGTTGGCCTCGACTATAGTCCACGGGGCAGCATGGGTACTGGTCTTCAGCAGCATATCCTCTACGGCCTGCTCATAAAACTCCCATTTGCTACGGTTGCGCCAGTCTTCGTCGGTCAGTTTCCACATCTTGTGGGGATCCGTTTCCCGATCCCTGAACCGGCGCAGTTGTTCATCCTCGCTAATCTCCAGCCAGAATTTGATCAGAATGGTGCCAAAATCCAGCAGTTGGCGCTCAAACTGGTTAATCTCACTATAGGCCCGGGCCCAGGCCGCCTCCGGCGATAGCCCCTCCACCCGTTCCACCAGCACCCGCCCATACCAGGAGCGGTCGAAAATGGCAATTTGCCCCGCTTCGGGCAAGCGGCGCCAGAAGCGGTACAGGTAATGGCGGACTTTATCGTCGCCGGCCGGGGCCGCCACCGGCCAAACGATATATCCGCGGGGATCCAGCCGCTCCGTCAGCCGCTTGATGGCGCCGCCCTTCCCGGCGGCATCCCACCCTTCCATGACGATCACGACCGGCCGCTTTTGCAGGTATATCTGATTCCCCAGCAGGTGTAATTGGCTTTGCATCCGATCTCGCAAGCGGACGTACTCTGGGCGAGAGAGGGTGAGGGTCAAGTCGGCTTGTTTGAGCATCTTGTCTCCTAGGCTGGTTCGCTGGCGGGCAGAGAGAGAAGCTCCCCGTTGGCTGCACTCAGACGGGCTTCCAAGGCGCGAATCGTCTTTTCGAACACCTTGATGCGGGTGTAATACCGGTTGGTAGCTTCCACGATGATCCAGGGAGCGTGGTACCTGTCGGTGCGCGCCATCATCTCTTCTACCGCGATCAGGTAATCGTCATAGGCTTTGTGCTGCGCTGCATCTTCCTCGGTCACCTGCCAGGCGGTCAGCCTGGTTTTCAACAGCTTCTTGAAGCGGCGCGCCTGCTCGGCTTTGCTGATGTGCAGCCAGAATTTAATGATCACGGCGCCATCGGCCGCCAACTGCTCCTCGAATTCGGTGATATCCTGGTAGGCGCTCAGCCAGGTGCGCTTGCTGGCAGTACCCTTGATGCGGTCGATCAGCACCAGGCGGTACCACGAGGTGTCGAAGACCACGATCTGCCCGCGGGCTGGAATCTTCAGCCAGAAGCGCCAGAGCCAGGGATACTTGGTTTCGAAGGTGCGCGGGGGCAAAATCGGTATGACGCGAAAGCCGCGCGGGTCCAGTTGTGCCACGAAGAGATTGATGGTGGTGCCTTTGCCGGCTGCAGCCCAGCCTTCGAAGACGATCGCCACCGGTATCCCGGCGTTGAATACGCGATGCTGCAACTCGTACAACCGTTCTTCCAGCTCGGGCAGGCGTTCCTGGTATTCCGCTTTGGTTAGCGCCTGGTCCAGATTAAGCTGTTCTAACATCCGATCTCCGCTCCTCCGGGTTGTTCACTAAAAGCAACAGGATATAAGGATCAGCTCCCAACCGGGTTGGGCAAGGATAAATGCTTGGGAAGCACAGCATACCCCTGGTTATCTGCGCTTGATGCTCGGGGGAGCCGCGGGAATCGGCAAGCCCTGCCCCGGCTCGAAAGAGACGCCCTGGTTGTAGAATAAGTCTACGTTATTCTTGATGATCGTGGCGTACACATCTGCCTGGCCTGTGCCGTTATAAGTGGCCGCAAAGCCGTTGTAATCCCCCTGTTGCAATGCTGTGATGCCCGGGGCGCTTTTGCCCGGCCCCTTCACAAAATCGAAAAATCCTAATATCTGGTTGCGCTCGTCGGCCACAAAGGCGTCAAACATCTGCTGCACCGCTTCGTACCCGATACCGGTATAGTTAAATCCCATGATCTGCGTGGCGCCCATACTGATCGACAGCTTGGCAGCGGTATCGTTTAAGGTCGTGGCAAATTGGAACACGGCCCACTCCTCATTCTGATTGCCGTGGAATTCGCGCCAATCCTGGTTGGCGTCCGCGCGCCACTTGTGATCCCACCAGAACTTGTCCGGGTCGGGATTGAGCCAAAAATGTTGCTGGAACTGTCCCTCATTGTTCTTCCCCCAGTTGGTATAGAAGATATGGGGCTCGAAGCGGATAATCATGCGCCCATTTACCGCGCCGCGCCCGCCGCTCTCGGCCAGCATCACGCCCACGGCCACGGCAGGGTCGATCTTCAGCTCGCTGGAAATCACTGCCAGCAGACCGCCATACCGGTTCCAGGTGGAGGCAATGCGTTCGTCTGTCTCGGCAGAGTTCATCTGCTCTGTCTGCGGCGGCGCGAGGGGCACCTTAGCCAGGTCGGGCCGGTTGCGGAAGTAGCCCTCGGGCACGTTCATATGGGGATAGATGACGTACTTGCCGTTGATGAAGCCCTCCGCTGTACCGGCCTTGACGTGCAGCCACTCCCCTTGCCGGTCCAGCACCTGTACGGGGGTTCTGGCCAGCAGGGTGCTGAGCACGGTTTGGCCGGCATCCGGCCCGGCGCGCAGCTTCAAGGGGGCCGAGGTAATGGCGATGGTAGCCGGCGCAGGGCCCGGCAACCCCGGCAATTGTTGGCGCAAGACCATCTTCTCGTCGTCGGAAAGGCCGGGCAGGGTGCCGATGTCGGGGCCGATGTAGCCATCTTTGCGGTTGAATACCAGGTTATCCAGTTTGGCCCTGATGATCAGGTCCCAGCCGCCCTTCCCCAATATCTCGGCGGCGGCGTAGAAGGCGTTGATCAGATCCTGGTTGGTAAAGGCCGGCAGGGGTTGCGCCACCACGACGCTTTGCATAAAGCGCTGATAGGCGGCAAAAATGGGCTTGCGGTTGTCGGGCGTCAATGGTCCATTGCGGTAGAGGCCGTAATACTTATTATCGCGGTCCCCGCCGAAATCCTGGGTGGAGAACCAGATGGCCAGCGCTACGCCGGGATCATCCTGCAACAGACGCAGCCCCAAGGCCATATTTTGCGCCTGGAAATCGTCGTGTCCCCCGTTGCTGGGCCAGCCGGTCTCGGAGATATAGAGGGGCTTATCCTGTCCCTCGGCGGCGCGGATGGTATTTTTCATGCCCTGCACATAATCGTGCAGCGTCTGGCGCACTGCCTGCTCCTGCTCAGGCCAATTGGCGTTGAACCCCTCTAATATGTAGAGGTGATAGCCGACGCCCTCAAAGGGGAATGGCGCCCCGCTGCCCCAATTGAAGCGGTGTTTCCCTTCCTGGTAGGTGTTGGCCAGGTACCCGGCGGCGCCATTCTGGTTGATGCCCAGGCCCTGCAAAGGCCCGGAAACCAGCGTGACCCCCGCCAGGGCCGGATTACTCTTGACCGCAGCGTAGATATCTTGCAACATCGTGGCATACCAGGCGGGGTGGATCCAGTTGCGATCCGCGCCGCGCCAGTCATCCGGCTCGTTAAAGGACTCGTACACGCTGACATCCTGGTGAAACATCTGCACGATGGTGACGAAGTTGCGCACATAGAGCGCTATCCAGCCGCGAGCGCGGGATTGTTCATCGGCGGAGAGGGCCTCGGGGGGGCGGCGAAAGAGGTCGCCCGGCTCGCCGAGCACCGCCTCGTTGCTGAGGAGGCCGTAGATTTTCAGCCCCTTGCCGCGCAGGCCCTGGATAATCGTGCGGTAGGTGTCCGCCCAATTCCGCCCCTGGAAGATAGCCTGGTCTTCGGGAGCCGACCAGGGTCCCAGGATAAAATTGAGGCGCACCCAACCGGCGCCGGTATCGGCGATGATGGCCGGATCGGCTACCGTGGGGGCGGGGCTCCCTTGGTTGGGGCCATCGGTGATTAGCGGGCTGTTGGCGTCGATGCCAAGTTTTAGACCTGTTGCCATTTTGTGCTCCTGTCTATGTTGTCTGAAACTGCCGAGAAGTGTGCTGGCTATAGATATAACCCCCGATAGCACATGAATTTGCGCTCTCCCCCACAGCAATGGTGCGGGCTGGGTGAGGGGAGAACTCCAGGCCAGGGTGATTGGGTGAGGGGTAATCCACCTGGCGGATTATAGCATCAAATGTTTGAGCGCTCAAAGTTAGGGTGAAGGTTAAGGATTTAGTTTGTAGGTGTCAGAGTTTTCTTAGACAGCAAAGATGCCTGGCGACAGCCTGGTTCTGTTGCACCTGAAAGTTAAGGCGATAGAGACTGAAAAGGCTGGGGCGGTAGACGAATACAAGGTGGCATTCTGATAGCGGTTATCGGATCTATCATGAAAATGCGTAAACCTTTTGGCGGCTTGAGAGATACTGGGAGCGGAAAAATGAGGCTGTTTCGTGCGAGTTTTTTAACATTGAGGACGCTGATGCTGGGGAATATCTCTGAGGTTAACGGGTTAAGTAAGTAATAGAATGTATCGTGTACTTCTGCCGAACAGGTGTAGAATAGGGGCAGAGGTGCAAAATGATCTATGCCAGAAAACCGACGGAAGAAGAACATCAGGAACTGAAGCGCATGACGCAACAAGAGGTAGGGCGCGTCAGCC
>SHYO01000202.1 GCA_009692745.1 Chloroflexota bacterium | reverse complement strand
GGCCGGTCTAAAGGTGCGATCCATTACGGATATAACCCCCATTCCTCATAACGGCTGCCGGCCGCGGAAAAAGCGCCGTATTTAGGTTGTGAGGTGGCGAGAAGCCGAAATCGGCTAATTAGCGCCTTGATATACTGCGGCAGGAGCAGGAGGCGTTCTGGATTAAAGCAAGAAGTATTAATGTAAGGGATGAATTTTTACATAATCTGATGTTCATGATTTCGCTAAATGGAGACAGGTGGCCAACTGGTCGTAGAAGGAGATCCCTGGTCACCAGGATAGCGTGTCAGGTTTGGAGGATATAGGACTTGACCGAAAACACACCTATTGTACCAAGAATAGATATTTCAGCAGGAACGAAAAATTATGCCCGGTTTCTCATCGGACCGATGGAGAGTGGATTTGGGACAACTCTAGGCAATACATTACGCCGTGTACTGTTGTCGTCCCTGCCAGGTGCGGCCGTTACCTCTGTTAAAATAAATAGCGTGCATCACGAATTTTCACCAATTCCGTATGCTCATGAAGATACTACACGCCTGATTTTGAATGTGAAGCAATTGCGTGTCAAATCTTTCGCTGATCATGCTGTCCGTTTGCTATTGACAGCCCGAGGGGAAGGTGAAGTCACAGCGGCGGATATTGAGTGTCCACCGGATGTAGAGATTATTAACCCTGAGCAGCACTTGTTAACTCTCGATTCGCCCGAGGCGGATTTGGAGATGGAGTTGGTAGTGGCGCGGGGGAGGGGATATTCGCCTGCTGAAGAAAGAGGCCGGTTACCTATCGGTGAGATACCGGTTGATGCGATTTTCAGTCCAATTCGCAAAGTGGCATTCCATGTGGAACGGGCTTTAGTCGGACAGATGACGGATTACGATAACCTTATTCTGGAGATTTGGACCGATGGAACCATTTCTCCTCAGGAGGCGTTGATTGAGGCCGCAAAGATACTCCAGCGGCATGTTTCATTGGTGGCAAATTTCGGCGGGACTGATGTTAAAGATGGTGGTGAAATCGGTAGTGGGATATCTTCCCAGTATACTGATATGCTTATCGAGGACTTGGAATTGTCAGTAAGGGCCTATAACTGTTTGAAGCGTGCCGGCATCTCCAAAGTAGGACAAATTCTGGAGCGGTTACGCAGAGGTGACGAAGAGATGCTGGTCATACGTAATTTTGGCCAAAAATCTCTGGATGAATTGAAGGTTTCTTTGCATACAAAAGGCATTCCATTACCTGGCGAAGATTCCGAAGTTGGTGAATAGTAGATAGCATAGAGCACGGACTTTCAACTGTTGCTCTAATGTGAGGGGAGAGAACCATGCGGCATCGAGTATTTGGACGCAAGTTATCGAGGGATATGGGGCATCGCATTGCCTTGCGGCGTAACCTGATCCGAGCCCTCTTTGAGCACGAGCGCATCAAAACCACAAAGGCTAAAGCTAAGGCTATCCGTCCAGAGGCTGAGAAGTTAATCACACTGGCGAAGCGTTGCGACCACTCTCGAATAACTAACCTGGCCAAAGCCGGCAATGTCGTTCGTTTGGCTGCTATGGTGCGCAGACATAACGCTGAAAAATTGATTAGTCTGGCCAATGATGGGAAAGAGGAGGAACTGAAAATCCTCGCTACGGCATTGGCCCTCCACGCTCGCCGGCAAGTGTATCAAAAAGTTCCTGATAAGGTTGTGGCTGACAAGCTTATTCACGTTCTCGCTAGCGATTATTTCGACCGACCTGGTGGATATACCCGCTTGCTGAATATTGGACCCCGGCAGGGGGATGCAGCAGAGATGGTGCTGTTGGAACTGGTACATTAGCAGCAGGGCTAACAGGGGGCTGTTGGGGGTTATTTGACTTCAGGTCATCCACCTGGTTGTACTGTGATAGAATTTTTAACATGTCTTATATTGCCGCCCGGATTGAATACGATGGGACAGATTTCGCGGGCTTTCAGTGGCAAAAAGGGCAGCGCACTATTCAGCAGGCACTGGAAGCTGGACTTTTCCGTCTAACTGAACGCAACGTGCGGGTGGTAGGATCTGGACGGACAGATGCTGGAGTGCATGGAGTGGGTCAGGTAGTTGCCTTTAATTTGGAATCACCCTGGCGTGAGGGTTTGGATGGGTTATACCGAGCACTTAATGCTGTGCTTGCGGAGGATCTGGCTGTCACCGGTCTGAGTTTTGTGCCAGCAGGGTTTCATCCTCGATTTTGGGCGGTACGGCGTACCTACCAGTATCTCATCCATATGACGCGTACACGCCCAGTTATGGCGCGGCGCTATGTTTGGCCCATCGTTACACCGTTGGATATTGCTGCCATGCAACATGCTGCGCAGGTCTTTGAAGGTATTAGAGATTTTGCCGCACTTGGGCGGGCACCCGATGGGGAAGGTCATACCACTGTCCGCCATGTTTATGGCGTCCAAGTTTTGCGCGAGAATCCTGCCCAATCCGAGGTCAGGGTGGTGGTGGAAGCTAATGCTTTTCTTTTCCGGATGGTACGTACCATAGTTGGATTACTTGTTCAGGTAGGTTTAAGACGCATTACAACTCAAGATATCGAAAAGGCAATTTTGCGAAAACAGAGATCCTCGGTAGCACAATTGGCCAGTCCGGCTCCAGCATGTGGTCTCTGTCTAGTCAAGGTGGATTATCCTCGGGGAACATTTCACTGGATACCGACGTAATGCGGGTGTTTACATGGTAGTCTGTGGGTACCTGTATCCCGAATTAGCATGGAGATAACAGTATGAAAACGTATGCTTTAAAAGAGGGTGATATTATACATCAGTGGTTTGTGGTGGATGCTACAGATCAGAATCTGGGTAGATTGGCTACGCGCGTGGCTTCGATCTTGATGGGGAAACACAAACCTACATTCACACCTCATTTGGACAATGGAGATAATGTTGTCGTCATTAATGCCGAAAAGATCGCGGTAAGTCCTAAACGCCTGCTGAACAAGCTATACTATAGCCATTCGGGTTACCCCATGGGTTTAAAGAAGGTTTCTATGGGTCGGTTGATGAATACTCATCCGGATAGGATCGTTCGTGAAGCGATTTGGGGAATGGTTCCGCATAATCGATTAGGGCGGGCTATGATCAAGAAGCTGAAGGTCTATGCAGGGCCCGAGCATCCGCATATCGCCCAGCAACCACAGCCTCTGGAACTATAAGGAGAAGGAAATGGCTGCAGAAGTTCAATTTTATCAAGGCGTTGGGCGTCGCAAGACATCTACTGCTCAAGTACGCCTGTATCCAGGTGGACAGGGCCGGTTTATGGTTAACGGCAAAACTGCTGAGGAGTTCTTCTCACGGCAGGTCGACTTTGAGTCTGTCATGGCGCCACTACGTATTGTCGAGATGGATAACGCTTTTGATATAAGTGTCCTGGTATCCGGTGGTGGTGTATCAGGGCAAGCAGGGGCAATCCGGCATGGCATCGCCCGTGCACTACTAGGGGCAGATGAGGAGTGGCGGGTCAAGCTGCGCCAGGGGGGATTCTTAACCCGCGATCCCCGCGAAAAAGAGCGGAAGAAGCCAGGTCTCAAGCGGGCGCGTAAGGCTCCGCAGTACACAAAGCGCTAAAGCAATCAAATAAACAAAGCGCCATGATTATTTCATGGCGCTTTGTTTTCCCCTATCACCCCTGACCGCTTAGTTCTAGCCCGTCCCCACTTGCTAGGAATGCTATATCGTTAATCCCGCTTTGGTATCTCTATATGTCACTATATGTATATACGCTATTTTAAGGGTAAAATAGCGACTAGATACTGACAGATTTCTGACAACCTGGATCTACTTCGGTAGATACAATGAGACCCGGGTGTACTCGCCCGGGTCTCATTCGTTATTGCTGAGTAGAGGATTGGTTAAAATCTCTAGGTGGTCAGTACCAGATTACCGAAGATTGAGCTTGTGCCAATCAGCCGGTGAGCTTGCGCTGCTTCGGCTAAAGGCAGACTTGTGCCAATAATGGGGGAAATAGCGCCATTTGCCATACCAGCAGCTAATCTCGCATATAGCTGCACCATCTCCTGCTCTGTAGCGTTGAAAAGCAGGATTCCGGTAACCGTAGCCTCGCGGGACATGATGTCACGTGGGTTGATTTCGACCGGAGAGCGGGAACCAATTATCACTAAACGCCCTCCGGTAGCCAATGCCTGCAGGCTTCTTCCTAGATTTTTACCCGCCACCATTTCCAGGATGACATTGACGCCCTTGTCGGAAGTCCATTGCTTAATGGTTTCAACATAATCCTGAGTTTTATAATTGATGGCCAGCTCAATGCCGAGTTGCCGCAAATGGTCACAGCGTTCATCCGTGCCGGCAGAAGCAGCAATCCGCGCCCCGATCGTTTTTAGAAACTGAATAGAAGCAGTGCCTACTCCACCACTGCCACCGTTAATAAATATGGTTTCGCCCGCGCGCACATTTGCTCGTTGGTAGATAGCCCGGTAGGCTGTGGAGTACGGTACCCAAATGCCTGCGCCTTGTTCATAAGATAGAGTATCTGGCAGGTGACCCATGCTGTCTGCCGGAGCGATAGTATATTCGGCATACGTACCACCTATACCCAACCCCAAACCGCCTACCCAAACTCTTTCACCCACCTTGAAACGTGTCACACTATCGCCCAATGCTTCTATAATTCCAGCTCCGTCACCACCGGGTGTATAAGGAAGTTGGGGCAAGCGTGCGTATTGGCCTGAACGGATATAGGTATCGAAAGGGTTAAGGCCTGCTGCATAGAGGCGGATGAGTGCCTGACGTGTTTGGGGAGTAGGAGTAGGAATCTCCGTCAGTTTCATTACATCCGGATCACCGAAATTCTCAACGCGGATTGCTTTTATGGTGTTACCTCCGGTTCTTGCAGTTCATGGGCTTGGGTGATAGCCGCATTAAGTCGATGTAGCCCCAGGACGACGCGATGTATTAGGTGATCCAGGGCAGAAATATTGAGCAGGTTTAGGCGTTGGAGCCAAAGAAGCCTTGCATTTTCATCATTAATCCCATGTCACCTTGAATCCGGAATTTGTTCGACATAAAAGCTGAAACGCCATTTAATTCTCCCGTAGTAATCTTATGCCAAACATCGGCTGGTGAGATAATGGTTAATTTGGGTGATGGATGAGCGCCTTCTTGATAGGTGCAGGCGCCATTCTCAATCGTGAGATAGTGTTGGCTATTAGGATCGGTAAAGTTAAATTGAATCACAGCGCTTATCCCCTGGGCCTTGGTAGGTAGAAAGGCTTTACACATAGCCTGGAGAGATTGAGCACCAATATTTGCGCCAGCAGGTGTAGTTGAACTCACTTTAAATCTCCTTCGTCGATTGGGATGGGTGGGGTATGGCATTGGCCACATCCTACATGCGGTTCCTTTACTTCACTCATAGTACGAGTGCAATAAGCTGTTACTTTAACCTCTTTCAGAAAAAGCCATTTCCGAGCAACTTCACCTTCGAGATGCATATCTGGGCATAGATTCGCCTGCAGAATATCGGGTACTGGACAGCTCGTACAGAGAGCTGGGATCCAGGGTTCATGATTATTCCGATTTCTTGCTATTAGACGGCATTCCTGCACATTTCGTCCCCGGTGGTGGTCGGCGTAATAATAGCGGCATTCTTTGCCGGCCGGTGTAATCACTATCTCTCCTTGCTCTCATTTTTATTTGATCACTTCTCCCGCCTTATTGTGAAAGAATATCGGCTTCAACAATAACGGGATCGGACGTAAGAGTAAATTCAACAAAAGGATTCCCTGCCGATGAGATTACGGTAGGCGTGTAATTCAGGCCATACGTGTTCGGTGATTCAGGTGCGCGCTTGGTCAATCTGATTCTGCCATTCCAATCGGGGAGGAAGCCTGACGGAATCCGTGCTGTTACATTAAAGGCATCCGGAGGGGACAGTGCTTTAATCCGTTGGCCATTATCGAACCAGAGGGCTATGCGTTTATGAGAAGAGTCTGTACTTTTAGCGAACATAAAGGACTGTATATTAGGATCCAGATTAATCTGCCGCTCGAACGTGTATCCTTTCATGAACTCCGTCAAATTGCGAATCACGAAATAGGCCGGACGCGCTTGGTCAGATTTAGGTCCACTAGGAAAGAGGCCGTACTTGTAGGTCTCGGACTGATCTTCAAGAGCGTACCAGATAGCTATCGGTACACCGCTAGCATAGACCTCGAAATACATACGTGCGATATGACGGGCCTGCATTTCCAGTTGGGTGGGGTCATCTTGTTGTCCGGATTCTCCTATCTGTAACCCCATTTCTGTGACCAGCAGCGGTTTATTGGCACAATAATTATAGCCCGAAAGCACCGTCTTGAGAGCATTAACTTTGCCCAATAATCCCTGGGTGGAGGGACGGTTTAGGCTATCCCAATTACTCCGGTAGGCATCATATTGGTGGAAACCAATCATATCGAAGTAACAGTTATTGGTATTAACGTTGGGGTCGGTGGAAAGGCGCTGCAAGACCTCATCAGGAAAATGAATATTGAAATTGGGGTTTGGCTCATATGCGATGGAACCGAAAACTACCTGCGCTGTAGGATCGACATTTTTGATAGCAGGATATAGGGTTTTGAGCATATCGGCATATTCATAAGCATCTGTGTTGGGATTTGTGGCTGCATTTACATTGCCTCCGAAGCAAGCGCCGGGTGCGCCTTCAACCCGGTCCCAATCAGGTTCATTACCCAATTCCCAGTATTTAATCGGCGAAGTCAGCCCCGGCATAGTGTCTGGGCCCCCGTGACCTCCATATCTTTTGACTAGTTTAATAATGAAATCACTGTAACGTGATAGGGGGACCATATCAATCGGCCCGCAAGCCGTAGTAGCTGCCCAGTTAGGGTTCCCCTGGATGGTCGCGATAATACGCAGGCCATCTTGTTGAGCTTGTTGCACCAGGTAGTCATACCACCCCCAATCTGGAGACGCCCCGTCGGTAGGCTCCATGTTCTTCCAAGAGAAGAGATAAATGCGGGCCCAGTGAAGATTACCATGGATGGCCTTTCCCCGGCCATCCGGCGTTTTGTATTCATTAAACATCTGGACACCCAAGGGATCAAAGGGGCATTTCACACCTATATTCAAAAGCAATTTCATAGCACTTGCTACAGCGACACGGCCATTAGGTACCAGATCATACTTGCTGCGGTCGGAGACGGTGGAACTGTGCCAATGATCCACGAGCTCTCTTAAATCATAATAATCAACTACACCGTCATAGTTTACGTCCCCGACTATGCCGCACCCTCCAGGGAGAAGTACTGTGGTGGAGCTGGGTTGTGACGGTATTGGTTGAGGCGCTTCCGCGTAAGCTGTCGCGCTCGCCAAAATAATTGCCATTACAACTGAACAGGCGCCGAAAAAGCGGAGGATAAATTTCCAACTGCCTGTCATCTTCACTGACCTTTCGCTGATAATTTTTGGCCTTAATTGAATTATTTCTCCCACTTTGCCCTTTGTAGAGGGCAAAAATGGGATCCGTCCCATCACATTACTTGTACTATGACTTCCAAACGGTCTTGAATGCCTAATCGCAAGCAATCAT